>JALYMX010000390.1 GCA_030773495.1 Actinomycetota bacterium
CGCCGGCGGCGACCCGGCCGACGACGTGGACGCCGCGCTGCGCGACGGCGACCAGGCGGCCCTGCGCGACCTGGCCCGCCGCGCCGTCGCCCGGTACGCCGGCATGGCGCCGGGGCGGCCCATGGGCGGCTCCTACTACCTGTTCCGCACGCTGCGGGCGCTCGACCTCGACGGTGCCCTGGCCCGCCTGCTGGCCGGCGCCGGGGACGGCGCGGGGGAGGCGGCCGGGAGCGCCCTGGAGGAGCGCCTGGCCCGCGACGAGTACGAGGCCCGGCTGGCCCGGCTGCGCCACGAGGTGGAGTCGGAGGTGCGCCGGCTGCTCGTGGCCGACCGGGGGCCGGAGGCGCTGGCCCGCACGCTGCGCCGGCCCCTGCCCGAGGACGTCGACTTCATGCACGCCTCCACCGACGAGCTGGCCGCGCTGCGGGGCGCCCTGCAGCCCCTGGCCCGCAAGCTGGCCGTGCGCCTGGCCCGCCGGCGCCGGCACCACCGCCGGGGTGGGCTCGACTTCCGCCGCACCGTGCGGCGGTCCATGTCGTACGGCGGCGTCCCGGCCGAGCCCCGGTTCCGCCGCCCGCACCCGGCCAAGCCCGAGATCCTGGTGCTGGCCGACATCTCCGGCTCGGTGGCCGCCTTCGCCCGCTTCACGCTGCACCTCGTGTACGCCATCTCATCGGAGTTCGCCCGCGTGCGCAGCTTCGTGTTCATCGACGGGGTGGACGAGGTGACCCGCTTCTTCGACGGGGCCGACGACATCGACGAGGCGGTGCGGCGGGCCAACGCCGAGGCCGACGTGGTGTGGGTGGACGGCCATTCCGACTACGGCCACGCCCTGGAGGCGTTCTGGGCCCGCTGGGGCGAGGAGATCGGGCCCCGGACCACGGTCATCCTGCTGGGCGACGCCCGCAACAACTACCACGCTGCCCACGCCTGGGTGGTGGCGGCCATGGCCGGCCGGGCCCGCCACGTCTACTGGCTCAACCCCGAGCCCCGCTCGTACTGGGACACGGGCGACTCCATCCTCGGCCAGTACGCGCTGCACTGCGACGGCACCTTCGAGTGCCGCAACCTCACCCAGCTGGCCCGGTTCGTGGAGCACCTCGGCTGATGCCGGACCCCGCCGACCGCCGCCCCACCCGGCTGGTGCTCGTCCGCCACGGCGAGGCGCAGTGCCACGTGGACCAGGTGGTGGGGGGGACCCGGGGCTGCACCGGGCTGTCGGACCTCGGCCGCCGCCAGGCGGAGGCGCTGGGCCGGCGCCTGCGCCGCACCGGCGAGCTGGCCGACCTCGACGTGCTCGTGGCCAGCACCCTCCCCCGGGCCGTGCAGACGGCCGAGATCGTGGGCGCCGCCGTGGGCGGGCCCGCCGTCGAGCAGGACGGCGACCTGTGCGAGCTCCACCCGGGCGACGCCGACGGCATCACCTGGGAGGAGTTCCGCCGGCGCTACACGTGGCCGGGCGACACCAGGGACTACTACCGGCCCATGGCCCCGGGCGCCGAGAGCTGGGCGGCGTTCTCGATCCGCGTGGGCCGGGCCCTCACCCGCCTGGCCGACGCCCACGAGTGCCGCACGGTGGTGGTCGCCTGCCACGGCGGGGTGATCGAGCACTCCTTCGCCGTGCTCGGCGAGCTGCCGCTCGGGCGGGGGTTCCACCTGCGCATCGAGAACACCTCGATCACCGAGTGGGAGCGGGCGCCACAGGGCCCCGAGCGGCGCTGGACCCTGGTGCGCTTCAACGACGCCGCCCACCTGGCCGACCTCCCCACCGTTCTCTGAAATCTGGCGCCCGCTGGGCGGGCCGCAGACGTCGCAGAACGGGGGGGCGTCAGGAGCGGAGCAGCTCGGCCACCCGGAAGGCCAGGTCCAGCGACTGGCGGGCGTTGAGGCGGGGGTCGCAGGCGCTGGTGTAGCGCACGCCCAGGTGGTCGGCGAGGACCTCCTCGGAGCCGCCCAGGCACTCGGTGACGTCGTCGCCGGTGAGCTCGACGTGGACGCCCCCCGGCCAGGTGCCCTCGGCCCGGCACAGGCCGAAGAACAGCTCGATCTCCGCCATCACGTCGTCGAGGTGGCGGGTCTTGCGGCCGGCGCTGACGAAGGTGTTCCCGTGCATGGGGTCGCACGCCCACACCACCGGGTGGCCGGCGTCGCGCACGGCGCCGAGGAGCGGGGGGAGGGCCTGCGCCACCCGCTTGACGCCCATGCGGGAGATGAGGGTGAGCCGTCCCGGCCGGCGGTCGGGGTTGAGGCGCTCGCACAGCGCCAGCACGTCGTCGGCCGTCGCTGTGGGGCCCACCTTGCACCCGATCGGGTTGCGCACGCCCGAGAGGAACTCCACGTGGGCGTTGTCGGCCCGGCGCGTGCGGTCGCCCACCCACAGCATGTGCGCCGAGCAGTCGTACCAGTCGCCGGTGAGCGAGTCGAGGCGGGTGAGCGCCTCCTCGTAGCCCAGCAGCAACGCCTCGTGCGAGGTGTAGAAGTCCACCTGCTGCAGCCGGGACTCGGTGTCCATCACGACGCCGCACGCCTTCATGAACCGCAGGGCCCGGTCGATCTCGCCGGCGATGGCCTCGTAGCGCCGGCCCTCGGAGCTGGTGCTCACGAACTCCTGGTTCCACACGTGCACCTGGCGCAGGTCGGCGAAGCCGCCCTTGGTGAACGCCCGGAGCAGGTTCAGCGTGGCCGCCGACTGGTGGTACGCGCCCACCAGGCGCTGGGGATCGGCCACCCTGGCCCCCGCCGTCGGGGCGTCGTCGTTCACGATGTAGCCGCGGAACGCCGGCAGCTCCTCCTCGCCCACCCGCTCGGTGGGCGAGGAGCGGGGCTTGGCGAACTGGCCGGCGATGCGGCCCACCTTCACCACGGGGACGCCGGAGCCGTAGGTGAGCACCACCGCCATCTGGAGGATGACCTTGAGCTTGTCGCGGATGGCGTCGGCCGAGAAGTCGCCGAACGACTCGGCGCAGTCGCCGGCCTGGAGCAGGAACGCCCGCCCGTCGGCCACCTCGGCGAGGGCGGCGGTCAGCTGGCGGGCCTCGCCGGCGAACACCAGGGGTGGCAGGGTGGCCAGCTGCTTGAGGACCTGGTCGAGCGCCGACGGGTCGGGCCAGTCCGGTTGTTGGCCGGCGGGGAAGTCGCGCCAGCTGCTCGGCGTCCACGCCGGCGGTTGCATCCCCCCAGCGTCGCGCACCGCCGGCCCGGCTGACGGGCCGTAGGGTCTGCTCATGGGGCTGCGACCGTTCCGCTTCGGCCTGCAGCTCCCCTCGGCAACCGACGGGCGGGCCTGGCGGGACACGGCGCGGGCCGCCGAGGACCTCGGCTACTCCACGCTGTGGATGCCCGACCACCTCGACGACCAGTGGGGGCCCCTCGTCGGCCTCACCGCGGCGGCGGCCGCCACCACCACCATTCGGGTGGGCGCCCTCGTCTTCGCCAACGACTACCGCCATCCGGCCATCCTGGCCAAGGAGGCGGCCACGCTGGACCTGGTGTCGGAGGGGCGCCTGGAGATGGGGATGGGCGCCGGCTGGCTGCGGTCGGACTACGACGAGTACGGCCTGCCCTACGACACCCCGGGGACGCGGATCGAGCGCCTGGGCGAGGCGGTGCACGTCGTGAAGGCCATGTGGGCGGGTGGGAAGGTGACCTTCGACGGCCGGCACTACCAGCTGCGCGAGGCGCGGGGCGCGCCCCGGCCCGTGCAGCGGCCCCACCCGCCGCTGCTCGTCGGCGGCGGCGGGCGCAACGTCTTGACCCTCGCGGCGAGGGAGGCCGACATCGTGGGGTTCAACACCAACCTGAGCGCCGGCCGGATCGGCCCCGAGGTGGCCCGCTCGGCGCTGGCCGCCCGCTTCGCCGAGCGGGTGGCGTGGGTCCGCCAGGCGGCGGGGCGCCGGTTCGACGACCTCGAGCTGCAGTGCCACACGTCGTTCTGCCTGGTGGGCGCCGATCGGCGGGCCACGGCAGCGGCCATGGCGCCGGCCTTCGGGATCACCGCCGAGGAGGCCCTCGACGTCCCCGTGGCCCTGGTGGGCAGCGTCGAGGAGATCTGCGACACGCTCGAGCAGCGCCGGGAGCGGTACGGCTTCAGCTACTGGGCGGTCCCCGGCGACGCCTGCGCGGCCTTTGCCCCCGTCGTGGCCCGCCTGGCCGGGAGATGACGCCGGCCAGTCCCCGCCTCGGCATCCTGGGAGGGACCTTCGACCCGGTGCACATCGGCCACCTGGCCGCCGCCGTGGAGGTGCGCCACGCGCTGGGCCTCGACAAGGTCCTGTTCGTCGTGGCCAACGTCCCCTGGCAGAAGGTGGGGAGCCGGGCGGTCACCCCCGCCGAGGACCGCTACGCCGTGGTGGAGGCGGCGGTCGCCGAGCTGGACGGGGTCGAGGCCAGCCGGATGGAGATCGACCGCGGCGGGCCGTCGTACACCGCCGACACCGTCGGCGAGCTGCAGCGGCGTCACCCCGGTGGCGAGCTGTTCCTCGTGGTCGGCTCCGACGTGGTGGCCGAGCTCGCCACCTGGGTGCGCGAGGACGAGGTGCGCGAGGCCGTCACCCTCGCCGTGGTGTCCCGGCCCGGTGTCCCCGTGCGCGTCCCGCCGGCGCCGTGGCGAACCGAGGTGGTGCCGATGCGGCCGCTCGACGTGTCGAGCAGCGAGCTGCGCCAGCGGGCGGCCGCGGGGCGGCCCCTCGACGTGCTCGTCCCCGCCGCCGCGCTGCGCCAGATTCGCCGACGGGGTCTGTACGCTGGGTAGCGGATGACGGGGAGCCGCACCGAGACGACGGAGTCCCCCGACGCCGTTTCCATCGATCCGGTCCTCCTCCCCGAGACCGGGCGGGGCGGGCGGGCCCGGCAACGCCGGCGCCGGCGCCGCCAGCGCCGTCTGAAGCTCCTGGCCGTGACTGTCGTGGTGGCCGTCCTGGCCGGCGCCGTCGCCTTCCTGGTGGGATCGGGAGACGAGACGACCGGCGGCCAGCGGGCGGAGGCGCCGGGACGAGCCACCCCGCCGGCCGCCGCCCCCCCCGTCCTGCTGGCCCTCCAAGAGCCGTCCGGGCGGGCCTCGTCGCTGACCGTGTTGGCGCCGGCGGCCGGCGGCGGCGGCTCGGTCGTCCTCATCCCTCCCGGGACGATGACCGAGGTCGTCTCCCTCGGCCTCGAGCCGGTGGGCCGCTCCCTCGAGCTGGGCGGTCCGGCCCGGCTGCAGGCCACGGTGGAGAACCTGCTCGGCGTGGGCCTGGCCAGCGTGGTCGCCCTCGACGCCGGCGGCCTGGCCGCCTTGTTGGAGCCGCTCGGCCCCGTGACCGTGCAGGTGCCCGAGCGGGTCGAGCAGGTGGGGCCCACGGGGCGGGTGGAGGTGCTGTGGGAGGCGGGGCCGGCCACCATCGCGCCGGGCGACGCCGACCGGTTCCTCGAGGCCAAGGGCCGGGGCACCGACCTGGCCCGACTGGCCCGCCACCAGGCCTTCCTCGACGCCTGGCTCGACGCCGTGCGGGCCCGGCCCGACGCCGCGCCCACCCAGCCGCCGGCGCTGGCCCAGGCCTTCGACGCCC
>JALYMX010000391.1 GCA_030773495.1 Actinomycetota bacterium
GGGCAAGACCCGCGCCGAGCGACTGGAGGAGGCCCGGCGGGCTCGCCGGCGCAAGGCGCAGCTGACCCGCCTCGGACTGGGCGCCGTGGCCGTGGTGCTGGTAGGCATCCTGGCCGTGCTCGTCATATCCGGGCGTCGGGCGGAGCAGGCGGAGCGTCGGCGGCTGACCGCCGGCGCCTGCCGGTTCGACACGCGCAACGACACGCTCAGCGCCCCGCCCAACAACCACGTGCCCCCGGCTGGCTACAAGGTCGATCCACCCTCCGGCGGCAATCACGCGCCGAGCGCGGCGCCCGCCGCCGTGTACGGGGGGGAGCGGCCGCCGCCGCCCGACAGCCAGCTCGTGCACTCCCTCGAGCACGGGTACATCGTGCTCTGGCACCGACCCGACCTCAGCGAGGAGGACATGGCCGAGATCCGCGGGGTCTACGACGGGTTCAGCAGGGACGTGCTGGTGGTCCCGCGGGCCTCGCTGCGCGACGAGGTGGCGGCCACCGCGTGGGGCAAGCGGCTGCTGTGCCCGGAGGTGGAGTCGGCCCGCCTCGCCGAGTTCGTGCGGCTGTACCGCAACGAGGGCCCCGAGAAGATCGAGCACCCCTGATGGCCCGCATCCTGGTCACCGAGGAGCTGGCCGAGCGGGGCCTGGAGGCCATGGCCGCGGCCGGCCATCAGGTCGACGTCCGCCTCGACCTCGACCCCACCACGCTGCTCGAGGCGGTGAAGGGGGCAGCGGCCCTCGTGGTGCGCTCGGCGACCAAGGTCACCGCCGAGGTGCTCGAGGCGGGGCCGGAGCTGGTGGTGGTGGGCCGGGCCGGCATCGGCCTCGACAACGTGGACGTGGTCGCCGCCACCCGCCGTGGGGTGATGGTGGTCAACGCCCCCCAGTCCAACGTGCTGTCGGCCGCCGAGCACACGATGGCGCTCCTCCTGGCCCAGGCCCGCAACATCCCCCAGGCCAACGCCGCCCTCAAGGCCGGGCGGTGGGAGCGGTCGCGCTGGACGGGCGTGGAGCTGCACGGCAAGACCCTGGGCGTGCTCGGCCTGGGCCGCATCGGCACCCTGGTGGCCCAGCGCGCCCTCGCCTTCGGGATGCGCCTGATCGCCTACGACCCCTTCGTCTCCGCCGACCGGGCTCGCCAGCTCGGCATCGAGCTGGTGGGATCGCTGGAGGACCTGGTGGGAACGGCCGACTTCTTGAGCATCCACGTGTCCAAGACGCCCGAGACCATGGGCCTGCTCGACGCCGCCATGCTGGCCAAGGCCAAGCCGGGCATCCGCATCGTGAACACGGCGCGGGGCGGGATCATCGACGAGGCCGCCCTCGCCGACGCCGTCCGGGAGGGACGGGTGGCGAGCGCCGCCCTCGACGTGTTCGCCGAGGAGCCGACCACGTCCTCGCCCCTGTTCGAGCTCGACCCGGTCATCGTCACCCCGCACCTGGGCGCCAGCACGGCGGAGGCGCAGGACAAGGCGGGCATCACCATCGCCGAGCAGGTCGTGCTGGCCCTGGCCGGCGACTTCGTCCCCTTCGCGGTGAACGTGAGCGCGGCCGAGGCGTCGGAGACGGTGCGGCCCTTCCTCCCCCTCGCCGAGCGCCTGGGGCGCATCTTCGGCGAGCTGAACGAGGGCACCCCCAAGGTCCTCGACGTCTGCTACGAGGGCGCCCTGGCCGACTACGACACCGGGATCCTGACGCTGTCGGTGCTGAAGGGCCTCCTGTCGGCCGGCGCCAACCTGGACCCGGTCTCGTACGTGAACGCCCCGCAGCTGGCCTCCGAGCGGGGCCTGGAATGGCGTGAGACCCGCGCCTCGCTGGCCCACGACCACGTGAACCTGATCACCCTGCGGGGGGGCGCGCACTCGGTGGCGGGGACCCTGGCGGGGATGCGGGGCGAGCCGCGCATCGTGATGGTGGACGACCACCCGGTGGACGTACCGCCCGCCCGGCACATGCTCGTGGTCCGCAACGACGACCGCGTGGGGATGGCCGCCCTGGTCACCGGCGCCCTGGCCGACGCCGGCGTGAACCTGGCCGACATGGCCCTCGGGCGCTCGCCGGCGGGCGACACCGCGCTCATGGTGCTGGCCACCGACACCGCCGTGCCGTCCGAGGTGCTGGAGCGCCTGGCCGCCTCCCCCGGGATCCTTGACGTGCACGCCGTCGGCCTCTGAGCGAGCGCCGGCGCCCTCCGCTCAGCGCTTGGCGCGGATGAAGCCGTCGGCCTCGGCGGCGGCGCCGTCGACGTAGCAGCGGTCGGGCCGGGTGCGGTTGTAGGCCGCCATGCCCGGCAGGTGGTACAGCATGCTCGACAGCTTCGCCTTCACCGGGTGGGTGGGCGGGCACTCGATTCCGGTCGGCTCCACCCACGGCTGCGGGGCGCGGGGCGCCGCCCGCTTGGCCGGGGCCTTCCTGGTGCGGGGACGGGTGGTGGCCGGTCGCGGCCCCGGCGCTTTCTTCGCCGACTTCTTCACCGGCGCGGCGCGCTCGGTGACGGTGGGAGCGGGCGGTTCGACGACGACGGGCTCGGGCTGCAGCGGCGGCCAGGTGGGCGGTGGCCCGGGAGGCGTCCATCGCTCCTCGCGGGCCCGCCGCGCCTGCACGACACGGGCGAGCACGAGGAGGATGCCGACGAACACGCCCAACCGCAGCCCCACCCGGAACGACCGCCGCGTCACCCCGACACCGTAGCTTGACGGGCGACGCGGGGGCTGCGACCATGGCCCGTGGTGCACACCCGTCCTACGACCGACCTCCTCCTTACCTAGCGCGAGCTCCCTCCCGGGGCTCGCCTCACCTCCTGCGCCTCCGGGCCAGGGGGTTTTTTGTTGCTCCTGGTTCCACGCTGAAAGGACCCCGATGCCCGACCGAGTGCCCGACCGAGCAGCCGACCGACTGACGATCTTCGATACCACGCTGCGGGACGGCGAGCAGTCGCCGGGCATCTCCCTCGACATGGCCGAGAAGCTCGAGATCGCGGAGCAGCTGGCCCGCCTGGGGGTCGACTACATCGAGGCCGGATTCCCGGTGGCCAGCCAGGGCGACTTCGAGGCGGTGGAGGCCATCGCCCAGAAGGTGGAGGGCCCCGTCATCGCCGCTTTGTCGCGCACGCACCGCAGCGACATCGACCGGTGCTGGGACGCGCTCCGCCACGCCGAGCGGGCCCGCATCCACGTGTTCATCTCCACCAGCCCCAACCACATGCAGCACATGCTGAAGATGACGCCGGCCCAGGTGCTGGCCGAGACGAGGGCCGGCGTGGCGCGCGCCCGCGAGTACACCGACGACGTGGAGTTCAGCCCCCAGGACGCCACGCGCACGCCACTGGACTTCATGATGGAGGTCCTGCAGGCCGCCGTCGACGCCGGCGCCACCACGCTCAACATCCCCGACACCGTCGGCTACGGCATCCCCTGGGATTTCGGCGCCCTCATCCAGTACGTGCGGCGCGAGATCAAGGGCGACTACATCACCTCGACCCACTGCCACAACGACCTCGGGCTGGCCACCGCGAACTCACTGGCCGGGGTGCAGGCCGGCGCCCGCCAGGTGGAGGTGTGCGTGAACGGCCTCGGCGAGCGGGCGGGGAATGCCGCCCTGGAGGAGGTCGTCATGGCCCTGCGCATCCGGGCCGACCAGTTCCCGGGCATCGAGGTGGGCGTACGCACCGAGGAGCTGGCCCGCACCAGCCGGCTGGTGAGCCGGCTCACCGGCTACCCCGTGCAGTACAACAAGGCGGTGGTGGGGCGCAACGCCTTCGCCCACGAGTCGGGGATCCACCAGCACGGCGTGCTGGCCGACGCCAGCACCTACGAGATCATCGACGCCACCTCGGTCGGCCAGCAGGGGCGCCAGATCGTGCTCGGCAAGCACTCGGGCCGTCACGCCTTCCGCGACACCCTGGGGGGGATGGGCCTGCACGTGCAGGGCGCCGCCCTCGACGCCGCCTTCACCCGGTTCAAGGAGCTGGCCGACCGCAAGGTCCAGATCACCGAGGCCGACCTGGAGGCCATCGTGGCCGAGGAGATCGGCGGCGCCAGCCTCGACCCGGTGTTCACCCTGGAGTCGCTCGAGGTCACGGGCGGCACCGTCGGCGTTCCCCGGGCCCGCGTCGTGCTCATGCGCAACGGGGAGAAGGCCGAGGCGTCCGCCGACGGCGACGGCATGATCGACGCCGCCTGCAAGGCCATCAAGGCGGCCACGGGCGTCGACGCCCGCCTCACCGACTTCAACGTGTCGTCGGTCACCGGCGGCGTCGACGCCCTCGGCGACGTCGTCATCCAGCTCGAGGCCGACGGCGTCAAGGTGTCGGGCCGCGGGGTGTCCACCGACGTGGTGGAGGCGTCGGCCCGCGCCTTCCTCAACGCCACCAACAAGGTGGTGCGGGTGCGGGCCCGCAACGAGGTGCGCGACCCCATCGACGAGGTGACGCCCTAGCCGCCAGGTCACCAGGTCAGGTGACCAGGTAGGCGCCCAGGCGGCGCTCACCGAAGTCGCGGCACCACTGCGACGACGGGTGCCACACGTCGAGCCGGCGGCCACGGATGGCACGCCCGGTGTCGAGGGCCCGGCGGGTGCCCACGCTGCTCACGAAGATCTCCGTGCCGAGGGCGATGTGGCGGGGGTCGACGGCCACCACCTCGTCCGACACGGGGTCGCCGCTCGCCGTGGTTCCCCGCAGCGCGTAGCAGGTCACGTCGTGGTCACCGAGCAGCTCCCCGCCGGTGGCCAGCCACAACCCGTCGCCGGCCGGCGTCGTCTCCACCGCGGCGACCGGTGCCCCCGTGGCGATGTTGCCCGCCGACCCGTGGAACGGCGCGCTGCCGAAGGCGAACACGCCGCCGTCGGCGGACACCAGCCAGTACCCGTTGCCGTCGGGGGTGCCGGCCATCCCCACCATCGGTTCCGCCAGCCGCCTCCCCGCCGGCGACCCGGCGTAGCGGGCGTCGCCGAAGGCGAACACTCCACCGTCGCGGGCGAGGAGCCAGTACCCCTTGCCCGTGGGCGTCGCCGCCATGGCCACGATGGGGGCGTTGAGCCGGGTGCCGGCCGCCGAGCCGGCGTAGGTCGCGTCGCCGAAGGCGAACACCCCACCGTCACCGGCGGCCAGCCAGTACCCCTTGCCGGTCGGCGTGGCGGCGATGCCGACGATGGCGCCGTTCACCTCGATGCGCCCGAGCGAGCCGGCGTAGGTGGCGCTGCCGAAGGCGAACACCCCGCCGTCGCGCCCCGCCAGCCAGTACCCCTGGCCGTCCGGCGCCGCCGCCATGTCGACGACGGGAGGGCGCTTGGCGGAACGCGGGAGCGCCCCGTGGAAGGTGGCGTCGCCGAAGGAGAAGACGCCGCCACGGGACCCCGCCACCCAGTAGCCCCTCCCTGTCGCCGTGCGGGCCATGCCCGTCACCGGCTCTCCGGCGGCGCCGCCGGCGTACCGGGCGGCGCCGAAGGCGTACACGCTGCCCGCCTCGCTCTCCGCGGCCGACGTCGGGC
>JALYMX010000392.1 GCA_030773495.1 Actinomycetota bacterium
CGGCGGCCAACCCCTCGGCGTAACCCCGCGCTCGCGCCTCTTCGAGGGTTCGCTCGACGGTCCCGGGGTCGATCCCGACGGCGCCGGCGCGCCCCGCCACCTCGAGGTCGACCAGCACGGCGGCGCCGACGGCAACGTCGCGCAGGACGCGCCCGGCCACGGCGACGTCAGACGACGAACTCATCGCCACCCCTGGACAGCAGGATCTGGCCCGACTCCTCCAGCGTGCGGATCACCCGCACGACCTGGGCCTGGGCCTCTTCGACCGTCTTCAGCCGCACGGGCCCGAGCAGGTCGATCTCTTCGACCAGGTTGGTCGCCGCCCGCTCGGACATGTTCCTGGTGATCTTGTCCCGCACGTCCTCGCGCACGCCCTTCAGGGCGACGGCCAGGTCCTTGGCGTCGACCTCGCGCAGCACCAGCTGCACGGAGCGGTCGTCGAGGGTGACGATGTCCTCGAACACGAACATGCGGCTGCGCACGGCCTCGGCCAGCTCGGCGTCGCGGGTCTCCAGGCCCTCGAGGATGAGGCGCTCGGTCGCCCGGTCGGACCGGTTCAGGATGTCGACCAGCGGCTGCACGCCGCCGGCGGTGGCCAGGTCGCCGGCCTGGAGGAGCGAGGAGAGCTTGCGCTCCAGCACCGCCTCGACCCTGGCGATCACCTCCGGTGACGTCCGGTCCATGGTGGCCACGCGGTGGGCCACGTCGGCCTGGAGCTCCTCCGAGAGGCCCGAGAGCACCATGGCGGCGTGATCGGCGTGCATGTGGGCGATCACCAGGGCGATGGTCTGCGGGTGCTCGTCCTGGAGGTAGGTGAGGACCTGGCGGGGGTCGGCCCGCCGCAGGAACTCGAAGGGCACGTCGACCATGGATGCCGTGAGGCGGCCCATGATCTCCTGCGCCTTGGACGTCCCCATGCTCGCCTCCAGCAGCTCCTTGGCGAACGCCATCCCCCCCTGGGCGACGTAGCCCCGCGCCGTGACCAGGTCGCGGAACTCCTCCAGCACCTGGTCCACGGTCTGCCCGTCGACCTCGTCGAGGCGTGCGATCTCCGCCATCACGTCCTCGACCTCGGCGTCCTTCATGGTGCGCAGGACCTTGGCCGAGCGCTCCTTGCCCAGCTGGAGCAGCAGGACGGCGGCCTTCTGCGCCCCGCTCAGGGCGGGGGCGGCGATCTGGTCGAGGGCCACGTCACGCCCTCCGGTCGGCGAGCCAGCCCCGCAGGAGCTGGGCCACCTCGTCGGGCTGGCGGTCCACCAGGTCGGCGATCTCGCGCTGCACCTCGACACGCCGGCCCGCCGCCGGCTCCAGGGCCGTGGCCGGTTCCCGGCCCGAGCTCAGCTCGAGGCCGTCGTCCGCCTCGAGCTCGATCACCGCGGTGTCGCCGGTGGCGAGGGCCAGCCCGGCGGGGAGCTCCAGCGCCTCCCGGCGCTGGCGCCGGCTGCTGCGCCAGACGAGGAGGACGGCGACCACGATCACCGCCAGGACGGCCAGCGTCCGCACCGTCTGCATCGTCTCGGCCTTGCGCGCCGCCGCCTCGCCTTCGGCCAGCTCCTTCTCGGCCTGCTCGGCGGCCGTGCGGTCGAAGGCCAGGCTCTGGACCTCGATGCTGTCGCCCCGCTCGGCGTCGAACAGCGTGGCGGCGGCCACCAGCTCTCGAACGGCGTCGGCCTCGGCGCCCTTGGCGGCGCCGTCGATCAGGACGGCGACCGACATGCGCCGAACCCGCCCGGGAGCGGCCTTGACGTCCTCGGTGACCTTGTTGACGGCGTTGGCCCGCTGGGCCTGCTCCTTCTCGTAGGTGCTCTGCCCGGCCCCGGGCGCCAGCGGGACGGCGTCGGGGCCGAGCACGCCACCGACTGGCGTTCCCGTGCCGTTGAACGTCTCGCGACTGGTCGCCTCGGTGAGCGGCTGGGCGTTCTCCACCGGCTCGTAGCGCTCCGTCCGGGTGGAGCGCTGGTCGAAGTCGAGCTCGGCCTTCACCCGTACCACGGCGCCGTCCGGGCCGGTCACCGGCTGGAGCAGCTCCTGCACGGAGCGGGCCACGTCGGCCTCGAACGACGCCACCTGCTGCGACCGGGCGTCGCCGCCCGCGGCGTCGATCCCGGCGTCCCCCGGTGCCGACAGGACGTTGCCCCTGGCGTCCGCCACCGTCACGTGCTCGGCCTGAAGACCCTCGACGCTCGACGACACGAGGTGGACGATCGCCTGCACCTGCCCCGGCGCCAGCCGCTTGCCGGCGCCCGTCTTCACCAGGACCGAGGCGCTGGGGTGGCGGTCGTCGTCGGCGAAGAGGTCGTCCTCGGGGATGACCAGGTGCACGTTGGCGGCGTCGACGCCGTCGATGGCGGTCACGGTCTTGGTCAGCTCGCCCTCCAGGGCCCGCTGGAAGTCGACCCGCTGGCGGAACTCCGAGGCGGTGATGCCCTGCTTGTCGAGCAGGGCGTACCCCGAGCTGGCCCCCTCGGGCAGGCCGGCGGCGCTCATGTCGAGGCGCAACTGGTAGACGTCCTTGCGGGGAACCAGCACGCTGCGGCCTCCGTCGGCCAGCTGGTAGGAAACGCCGGCGCCATCGAGCTTCTCGGTGATGGCCGCCGCGTCGGCCGCCTCCAGGCCGGTGAAGAGCGGGGAGTAGGACGGGCGGGACGCCCACGAGGTGAAGGCGAAGCCGGCCACCAGGACGGCGAGGACGGCCAGGCCGGTCACGACCTTCTGGCCCGTCGTGAACCCGGCAGCGAGCTTCCCGGCGCTCGCCTTCAGCTTCGACAGGTCGAACGGCATCAGATCTGCATCCTCATGATCTCGTTGAAGGCGTCGACCGCCTTGTTGCGCACGGCGACGGTGAGCTCGGTGGCCAAGGACGCCTTGGTGGCGGCGATGGTGTAGTCGTGGACGTCGGTGAGCTCACCGGTGGCCGCCTGGGCGGCGAGGGTGTCGGCGTTCGCCTGCAGCTCCTGGAGGTTCTCGATGCCCCGTGCCACGAGGTCACCGAAGCCGGCGTCGGCCGGCGCCGGCGCCCGCACCGGAGCGGTGATGTTCACGGGCAGCGCGGTGGCAGCGCCGATCGGGGTGACGGGCATCGCTACTTCCCGAGGCCCAGTGCCGACTGGTACGCCTCGCGGGCCCGCTCCACCACGGCCAGGTTGGCCTGGTACCCGCGTTGGGCCACCAGCAGCTGCGTCATCTGGTCGCCCAGGTCGATGTCCGGATAGCGCACGAGGCCCTGGGCGTCGGCCAGCGGATGGCCGGGCTCGTAGCGGATCCGCCCCTCGGGGTTGCCGAAGACCGTCCCCGCCACGCGCACTCCACGCGCCGACCCGTAGTCGACAGCCTGGGCGACGACGAAGCGGCTGCGGAACGCCTCCTGGCCGGCGGGACGCACGGTGTTGACGTTGGCGATGTTGTCCGCCACGGCGTCCAGCCAGGTGCGATGCACCCGCAGCCCCGAGCCCGCCGTGGTGATCGCCCCGAACAGGGCCATCAGCGACCGCCCCCGATGGCGGTGCGCAGCAGACGGAACTTCTGGCTCGTGGCCTCCACGGCCAGCTGGTACCGCAGCCCGGTGTCGATGTTGGCCAGCGTCTCCTCCTCCATCTTCACGTTGTTGCCGTTCACGCCGGTGGGCGCCACCGAGCGGAGGGAGGCGGGCCGCACGGAGGCGGCGTCGCCGGTCTGGAGGGCGTCGCGGAGGCGGTCCTCGAACTGGACGCGTCCGGCGAGGAATCCGGGCGTCTCGATGTTCGCCACGTTGTCGGCGATCACGCGCTGGCGGGCGGCGAGCCCGCGGAGGGCGGCGTGCAGGGCGTCGATGGTGAGGTCGTTCACGACGAGGACCGCGCCGGTGGGGCGACGACGACGAGGATCGGCACTCGAGCTCTCCGTGCTTGGCGAGATGTTGAGGACTGCCGATCCGTGGCAACCAGGCGAGCGATCCGTGCTCAGCGCCTACATCGGCCCGGGCGCCGGGGAGTTGCGCGGTCCCGGGCGGTCTGCTTCTCGCCGCCCCTCGCCGATCAGAGGCGGCGGTCGAAGAAGCGGGGCGGTGCCGGCACCGTGGCGTGGCGCGCCGCCACCCGCAGAGCGTGCGCCTCGCGGCTGGTCGCCGCCATCATGGCTTCAACCGCTTCCTGGAGCTCCCTCGCCTCGGCCAGGAGGGCCTCGGCCCGGGCCCGCAGGGCGTCGGGGACGGCGCCGATGCCGGGAGGCGCGGCGAAGGCGGGCACGCGGTCCGCGTCACCCTCCGCCAGCGCCGCTCGCTGCTCGGAGAGACGCTCCGAGAAGGAGGCGAGCACCTGCTCCCACGACTCGGTCCCGGCCACGTCGCTCACCCCAGCTCCCGGGCCGCCTGGTGCCACGCGTCGCGCAGCGGCTCGAGCATTCCCTTGCAGGCGGACACCTTCTCCACGTCCTTGGTCACGTTGGCCCGCACGAGCTCGAGCACGAGGAAGTCGTAGAGCTCGGCGAGGCCGGCGGCGGCCTCCCACTTCGAGGTGTCGAGACAGGCGCGCAGCTCGAGCAGGATCGACTGGGCGTGGACCATTCCCTCGCTGGCCGCCTCGTGGCGTCGCTCGACCAGCGCCTGCTCGGCGCCGGCGAGGTCCCGCACCAGGCGGTCGTACAGCATGGTGACGAGCCGCGGGGGGGACGCCGTCCTGACGGCGTCGCCGACGTAGCGGCTCCGCAGGGCGGTGGCGTTGGCGGTGGTCATGGCTCTCTCTCCAGGGGGCGTCAGAGTCGGGTGAGCTGGGCGGCCAGCCAGTCGCCCTGCTGGCGGAGGCGCCCCAGGGCGGCCTCCATCGAGTTGAAGTGGAGCCGCAGGCGCTGTTCGCGGTCGGCGAGGCGCACGTCCATCTCGGCGATGCGGCGGTCGAGGCTGCGGACCTCGCTCTGGCGTCCCTCGACGGCGCTGGGGAGGAGCCCGGTGCCCGCGTCGACGGCGCCCTGGGCCAACGCCGCGACGCGGGCGGCCATGCCCGCCGCGCTGCCCGTGCCGGTCCCGACCACGTCCTCCACCGCTCCCGGGTCCTTGGCGTAGGCGTCGAGGAACTTCGCACGGTCGAAGCCCAGCGTGCCGTCGGCCTTCACCGACAGGCCGGCGGCGGACGGGCTGTTCAGCGCCGCGCCGGGGACCTCGTCCGTGGCGGCGAGCACGAGGTCGCCGCGGAGGCGGCGCACGAGGGACTCGCCCAGCAGGACGCCGCCCTTCTTGGTCTCGGCGTTGTAGGCCGTGGTCGACTTCATCTCGCCCAGGGCGGCGTTCAGCGTGTCGACCAGCTTCCCGACACGATCGGCCAGCCCCTCGGCGTCGGCCGCCACGTCGACGGTGACGCTGGTGGCCGGGTCCGCCTTGGTCAGCGTCATCGTCACGCCGGCGAGGAGATCGGAGATGGTGTTGGACGAGCGGGTGACGGTGTAGCCCGACGGGCCGCCCACCTGCAGCTTGGCGTCGGCCCCGGCCCGCAGCTGCCCAACGGAACCGAGGGTCGACGAGGCGAACGGATTGCCGCCGGCGCCGTCGTCCACGGAGATGTCGGTGTCGGCGCCGGTGGTCGTCGACTCGAGCTGGAGCTTGTACTTGCCGGGCTCGACCTGCACGGCGGTGGCGGTGACGCCGATCTTGGCGGTGTTGATGCCCGAGACCACCGAGGCCAGGCTCCCGTCGCCGACCGAGACCTCGGTGGTGGTGGCGCCCTTGGTGACGAAGACGGTGGCCGACGTGGTGACGGCGTCGCCGGTGGACGACACCGTGCCGCTCGACACCGACGCGGCGGCGGCGGCCAGCTGGTCCACCGTGAAGGTGATGCTCCCGGGCTTGGCGCCCGCCGTCGCCTGGGCCGAGACCCGGGCGGCGTCGGACGAGGTGGCCTTGGCCAGCTCCCATCCCGTCGCCGTCCCCAGCGCCTTGGCGGCGTCGCGGATGGCGGAGAACCTGGTGTTCAGGCTCCGGTAGGCGTCGAGCACCTTCTGGGCTGTGTCCCGCTTGCGCTGGAGCTGCACTTGGGGCTGGCGCTCCACCCGCATGAGCTGGGCGATGAGGTCGCTCGTGCCGAGGCCGGACACGATGCCGTCGATCGATGCCGTCACCACGCGCTCCTTTCTGCAGATCGGGTCGGCGTTCGTGCTCGCACAGGGAGGGGGTGAGCGTGCCTCACCCCCTCCCGGTGACGCGGGGGCCTAGCTGAGGAGCCGCAGGACGGACTGCGGCACGGAGTTGGCCTGGGCCAGCATGGCCACACCGGCCTGCTGGAGGATCTGCGACCGGGTGAAGTGCGTCATCTCGTCGGCCATGTCGGTGTCACGGATGCGGGACTCCGAGGCGGCCAGGTTCTCCCGGGCCACGCTCAGGTTGGAGATGGTGCGCTCGATGCGGTTCTGGTAGGCGCCCAGGTTGCCCCGCTCCTTGGTCACCTTGTCGAGGGCGGCGTCGACGCTGGCCAGCGCCGTGGCCGAGGTCACCGACAGGTTGGCCACGGCCAGGCCGGTGGCGCCCGTGGTCATGTTGCCGATGCCCACCGTGATGGTCTCGCCCTGGTTGGCGCCCACCTGGAAGGTACCGGTGGTACCGGTGTACGTGCCGTCCAGCAGCTTGGTGCTGCCGAACCTGGTGGTGGTGGCGATGCGGTCGATCTCCGACAGCAGCTGGTTGACCTCGGTCTGGATGGCGGCCTGGGCGGTGGCGTCGGTGGCACCGGTGTTCTTGGCCTGGACGACGAGGTCGCGGATGCGCTGCAGCGAGCTGGTGGTCTCCTGGAGGGAGCCCTCGGCGGTCTGCACCACCGAGATGCCGTCCTGGGCGTTGCGCAGGGCGACGGACAGGCCGCCCACCTGCGAGCGCAGGTTCTCCGAGATCACCAGGCCGGCGGCGTCGTCGGCCGCCCGGTTGATGCGGAGCCCCGACGACAGCTTCTCGAGGCTCTTGGACAGCTGTGACGTCGTGCCGGACAGGTTCCGGTACGCGTTCATGGCAGCGATGTTCTGGTTGATGCGAAGGCTCATGGCCGTTCCTCCTTGAACGTTTCCACCGGTGCCCCGTCCGTGGGGCCCGGTCGTCCCGGGCGTTCCGCCGGGTGCCTCCTCATCGGTTCAGGGGCGGCCGACCTGCGCGGTTGGCGGGGTGACTTCGCGCAGCCAGGCCCGCGCTTCGGCGGCGGCGGCCGTGTCGTACCCGGCGTCGACCTCCAGCCCCGCCTGCACGACCTGGGTCGCCTCGTCGGTCGCCCCGAAATTGGCCAGCACCCGGCCCAGGGCCAGGCTCCGTCGGGCACTGGTGGCGGCGGCCACCACGAAGGCGGGGAGGAGCGCCGGCGCCAGCTCCGACAGCGTCACCAGGGCGGCGCCCAGCTCGGCGTCGGCCACGGC
>JALYMX010000393.1 GCA_030773495.1 Actinomycetota bacterium
CTAGGTCGCCTGCTCGGATTCCGCCACTGGAGCAGCGGAGGCGACGAAATCCTCAAGCGCGCGACGTGGCACGACGATCCGTCGACCCAGGCGCAGCCGAGGCAGCTCACCCCGGCGCACCAGCTCATACGCCAGGGCGCGGGAGATGCCGAGGACCGAAGCAGCCTCCTCGACCGACAGTGTCATTCGTTCCTGTTGCATGTGGAGCCTCCAGGCAGGTTGCGTTCGCTCCAGTAGGCCGGTGACGCCGGGCGAATCTCGCGGGCGATGGAAGGAAATATCGCGGCGGCAGCGAGACACTCGCCGCGCCGTTCACGCCATCGACTCCGGCAGCCAGTGGTAGGCGAAGGGGTCCGGGTCCCCTGGCGGTGCGAAGGTCTCGACCCACAGGCCGTCGGGCGCGCGACGGGTGATTCCGAAGGCCGCCGCCTCGCCCCAGCTCGGCCGCATCGCGTCGGTAAACGGGTGGGCCTGGCTGGACGCGTCGAGCGCATTGCGGGCCTCGTCTGGCAGCTGCCGACCCATGATCTCTTCGAGGGTCGCCAAGTCCTCGACCAGCACGACCTCCGGGCCTGGAGTCTCAACGAAGGGCCCGTCAGAGTCGTCATCGTCGTCGGGGAACCATCGCTGGGCGAGGAAGCAGCCTGCCTCCTGGGACCACGACACGGCCCAGTAGGTGCCGTCCTCCCACTCAACGTCGATCTCGTCGAACATCGTCGTCCTCCTGTTGGTGATTAGCGGTGGAGCGTTCGCCGCTTGGTTGGATGCTGCGGGGGGACCGGCGTGTCGGTATGCCCCCGCCCGGCGGTTGAGACCCTTGGTGGTCGGTCAGTCTCGGTCCGGTGCGAGGCTCGGGCGTGCCGGGCGAGCAACGAGTCGCCGTCGCGCAGGCGGCGAACCCGGTCCAGGTGTCGACCAGGGGTGGCGTGTGCGCCACCGACCCTGGACGCGTAAGCGTGGGCGTAGCGCTCGAGTTGGTCGACGACCTCGACCCGCTCGGCGGCGGCGGCCGGATCGCGGACGGGAGCTCCGACGGCCCAGCCCCAGGACGGCCCGCCGACCTCCGGACGCCATGCGTTGTGGTAGGCGGCCACCGCTGTGACGACCTCGTCCCACCGCCGTCGAAGGTGCACAGGGCCGTCGACCGGCCGGGGCAGCCCTTCGGTCAGCAGGGCGGCGGCGCCAACGCGGCTATGGGGCCGCCCACGGTTCGCGGGGGGGAACTCGACGGCCGCCCGCTCCGGACCCGAGCGGCGGATCCGCTCGGCCACGCTGTCGTTCAGGCCCGGCGGGGGCGCCTTGGGGAGGTGCTCCCCGTCGAGCGCATCCGGTGCTCGGGTGAGGAACAGGTGGTTGGCCTCCCGGCCCCTCGTGATGTCGACATACGCCTCGGCCCGGGTAGCCCCCTCGTCGATACGGCTGGTGGACTGGCCGAACCCTGCGCCCTGCACGCCGTAGCTGGTAATGGCGTAGGCGTGGTCGATGCCAACGTCGAGCCGGCCACCGGGGCCCTCGTGCTCGTCGAAGAACGCCCGCGGCACCTCGACGGTCCCGCATCCTTCGAAGTCGACGACCACCACGTCGCCCTCTGGGCCCTCGTTCGCCCTCACGGCGACGACCGTCCCGGTCGCCCCGTTGCGCACGTACGCCGTCGGGTCGCCGGGGACGTGGAGGTTGCGGGCGGCCATGCGGGCCACCACCCGGTCGCCCACGGCGAAGCGCCGGTCGCCGCTGGCCGTCACCTCCTCGTTGCCCAGCTCGCCGGCGGCCCGTCGGAGCTGGCGGGCCAGGCGGTTGAGCACCCAGCGGGTGGCGTGGCGGCGGTCCACCATCGGGTGGCCGTCGCCGGCCTGGTGGGCCGCCCACCACCGTTGCAGCATCCCCACGTACAGCTCCAGTTCGCTCTCGGCGAGGTGCAGGTGGCCGGCCTCGGCCAGCAGGGCCAGGGCCTCCCGGCCGTGGCCGGAGCGGAGCAGGCGCGCTGCCTGGCGGTCGGCCCGGTGGCGCACCCGGTGGACCTGCGCCAGCTCGGGCGTGGCCTCGGGCGCCGCCTCGCACAGGTGGCGGAACATCCCGCCGGCCGCCACCGCCCCGTGCTGGTCGGGATCGCCGATCAGGCGCACGGCCGCCCCCGTCCGAGCGGCCAGGTGGAGCAGCGCGTCGAGGTCCCGGTCCGACAGGGTGGACGCCTCGTCGACCACCAGCACGCTGCGGTGGTGCAGCGGCGGGTTGTCGGTTCGGGCCAGGTACCACGCCACCGTCTCGGT
>JALYMX010000394.1 GCA_030773495.1 Actinomycetota bacterium
GCTCGAGCGCCTGCTTCACGTGGCCGGCCGCTCGCCGTCGAGCAGCCCGGGCGGACCGCCAGCCGAGACCGGCGAGCACCAGACCCGCGGCCGCCACCCCTCCCGCGGCGACGGGCTCGACCAACGCCGCCGCTGCCACCCCTGTGCTCGCCGCAGCGAGCGGGACGCCGGCCCGAAGGGACGTCGAAGGCGCGGCGACCTCCACCTCGAAACGAACGTGCGTCCGCCGCTCGCCCAGCACGGGCACGACGGCGGCCACGAGCTGCCGTATCGGGCGGAGGTCTGCAGCCTCGATTCGGCGCTCGATCGCCGCCTCCGCCGCACGGCAACCGCCGGCCTGGCGCGAGGACGGCGAAGGTCGTATCGCCCGCCAGGAGGCTGCGAAGCCTGGAAGTGAGCACCTGTCGTCCTGGAGAGGGCGTGTCGAACTCGGAGTTGAAGTTGTGCAACAGCGCCGCCACCTCGGCGGCGTCGTCCGCAGTCGCTAGCCGGGGCGTCGAGATGTCGGGGTCCGGAGACGAGGGTTCCATGGTTCCTCTCCCAGTGGCAAAGAATGCCGGACTCGCGCAGGGGAACAGCACTGCCCGCTCCTCTTGCGGTCGGCTGTGACCTGGGGAAGTCCGCCGACCGGCGCTTTGGGGCAGCCAGCGGGACGACGTCTTCGCAGCACGGATCCATCGCGTGGGACGCGACACCGGAGTCCAGCCGTGCAAGGCGCCATGGCCGCCATCGGGATTTTTGTCCAAGCCGGAACGAGCGCCTAGCCCGCCGTGAGCGGGTGATGTTCCCGATGGGCTTCGGGCATCGACTGCTGATCCCGCGAGAACACGCGAACATGATTCCGTGTCTACCGACGGCCACGATTCCCCTCCGGAGACGACCGTCGCCGAGGAGGCGCTCAACGCGGCGGAGGCGGATGCGGCGATAGCACGCCTGTCCGCTGCCATCCGCCAGCTGACCGCGGCCGGCGACCGGCGACGCGCCGCCCTGACATGCACGCAGCTCGGCGACGTCTTCGCCTATGCCGTCGGCAACCTGACCGCGGCTCGGGCCTGGTTCCTGCGGGCGACCCGTCTCATCGAGAATGAGCCGCCCTGCATCGAGCAGGGCTGGGTGGCGGTGGCGGGGCTCGGCTGCGACGTCGATGACCCCGCCGAGCTGCACGCCCGAGCCGAGTTGGCCCTCGACCGGGCCCGGCAGTTCGGCGACGTGAACCTGGAGACCAAGGCCCTGGCGGACCTGGGCCTGGCCCATGTCCAAGCGGGCCGGGTCAAGGAGGGCATGGCTCTCCTCGACGAAGCCATGGCCCTCGTCTGTGGACCGGCTGACAGTGTCGAGGCGACAGGGAAGTCCGTCTGCTCCTTCCTGACCGCGTGCTACTTCGCCGCGGATTTCGATCGCGCCGGTGCCTGGGCGGACGCCCTCCGCCGGCAGGGTTTGATCGGCAGCGCGCCAGGCGTGCCCGTGTTCCTCAGCGGCCACTGCGACGCCGTCCAGGCCACGGCCCTGTGCGAGCTGGGGCAGTGGGGCGCGGCCGAGGCGATGCTGAACCGGGCCATCGAGGAGTTCGAGAGGGGCATGCAGATGCCAAGCTGGCATCCAGCCATCGCCCTAGCCGAGCTGCGCATCCGGCAGGGCCGCCTGGCGGACGCGGAGATGCTGCTCCTGGGGAAGGACGGCCACTTCCAGGCACTCCTTCCGGCGGCCCGCCTCCATCTGGCCCGGGGCGATTACGACCTGGCCCGCGCCACGGCAGTTCGGGGCTTGCGGTCGATCGGGGACGACCGGTTGCGGGCGGCCGAGCTCCTCGCCGCACTGGTGGACACGGAGCTCGGCGCCGGCGACCTCGGTGCGGCCACGGCCGCCTGCGACAACCTGCTGGCCAGAGGTGCCGGCCTCGACGTACCCGGGCTGAAGGCCCGGATGGCCGCTGTGCGGGCTCGCCTCCTGGCCGCGACGGGCGACATGGCCGCCGCCATCGCCACGGTGGAAGCGGCCTTCGACCAGCTGACTGTCACCGGTGTGCCGTTGCTTCAGGCCACGCTGCTCCTCGATCTGGTGCGCCTCCACGAGAGGGCCGGCAACCACGCGGCGGCCAAGGTGGAGGCGGGAAGAGCAGCGGGCATCCTGGCCGGCCTCGACGTAACCCTGCCGTGGGACGACGTCGAGCTCCTGGCTCGCTTCTGCGGTCCTCCCCGGACGGCCGCCAACGGCGCCGCCCGGCGGACGGCCGAGCTGAGGCGGGAGGATCGCTGCTGGGTGGTCGTCTACGGTGACATTCGAGCCCGGCTGACGGACACCAAGGGCATGCGCTACCTGGCCGAGCTCCTGCGCAGCCCGGGGGTCGAGCGGCACGCCCTCGACCTGGTGGACCGCGTGGAGGGCCTGGGCCCCGACGGGCACGTGGACCGGCGCCGGCTCGGAGATGCCGGAGAGATGGTCGATTCCAGCGCCCGGAGCGTGTACCGCCACCGGATCGAGGCGCTGCGGGCGGACATCGACGAAGCCCTCGACAGAGGTGCTGATCAGCGGGCCGAGGTTCTCCAAGTCGAGCTCGACCAGCTCACGGCCCAGCTGGCCCAGGCCTTCGGGCTGGGCGGTCGGAGCCGGCGGGCCTCCTCGGCGGCCGAGCGGGCCCGCATCAACGTCACGAGGGCGCTACGAGCCGCCACCGCCCGTGTCGCCGAGTCCCTGCCGGAGGCCGCGGAGGTTCTCGACCGGCGGGTCCGCACGGGCATCTACTGCGCCTTCGAGCCCGACGAGCGCGACGCCGTTCGCTGGTTGTTCACCTCAAACTGAACGAACGGGGGCGGGACCGAACGCCCTGGGAGCGGAACGGCTCACCACAGGAGGAAACCCGATGGATGCTCCCTACCAGGCGGCGCCCGATGTCCACGTGCTCCCGACCAACCTTCCCCTACCGGGGGTCGGTGTCCTTCCCGTCAACGCCTACGTGCTGCTCGCCGAGGAGCCGGTGCTCATCGACGCCGGCCTCGGTGTCGACGGAGACCAGTTCGTCGACGCGCTGACGTCGATCGTAGACCCTCGAGTTCTGCGCTGGGTGTGGCTGACCCACGATGACGCCGACCACACGGGAAGCATCCGGCGGGTGCTGGAAATGGCCCCGAACGCCCGTCTGGTCACCCATGGCTTCAACGCCCTGCGCATGTCGTCGTGGTGGCCGGTACCGTTCGACCGGGTCCACGCCATCCGGGTGGGTGACCGCCTCCCGGTCGGGGACAGGACGCTGCGAGCGGTGGCGCCGCCGTTGTACGACAACCCGATGTCGATCGGCGTGATGGACGAGGCAACCGGCTCTCTCTTCTCGGTCGACTCGTTCGGCGCCCTGCTGCCCGAGCCGACCGAGGATGCCGCCCAGGTTCCCCACGACGCCCTGGCCGGCGGGATGCGGGCGTGGGCGACGTCGGACTCGCCGTGGGTCCACCTACTCGACCGCCAGCGGTTCGGCCAGGTGCTCGACGGGGTGCGGCGCCTGCAGCCGACGCGAATCTTCTCCTCACACCTCCCCGCCGCCAGCGGGACATCGCTCGAGCGCTTCCTCGAGGTGCTGGAGTCGGTCCCCGACGCCGAGCCTGCCCGGGCTCCGAGCCACGAGGAGTTCGGGTTCATGTTGGAGGCGATGATGGCCGCGACCGGCGAGCG
>JALYMX010000395.1 GCA_030773495.1 Actinomycetota bacterium
AATGGCCCCCATGACGCCCCCGCCGCCCGGAACCGTCGTCGTCTGGTCCGACCTCGCCTGCCCCTGGGCCCACGTGGCCATCGCCCGCTTCCGCCGCATGCGCGAC
This sequence comes from Actinomycetota bacterium, assembly GCA_030773495.1. Taxonomy (GTDB): domain Bacteria; phylum Actinomycetota; class Acidimicrobiia; order Acidimicrobiales; genus JALYMX01. The sequence goes on from JALYMX010000395.1 coordinate 107, forward strand.
GAGCTCGGCCTGGCCGGCGACGTCCGCCTCGACCACCGCGCCTTCCCTCTCGAGGTGATCAACCGGCGTCCCACCCCCAAGCTCGTCCTCGACGCCGAGGTCCCGGTCGCCGGTGCCCTGGAGCCCGCCGCCGGGTGGCAGATGTGGCGGGCGCGGGAGTCCGCCTACCCGGGCACCGTCCTGCTCGCCCTCGAGGCCGTGCAGGCGGCCAAGGAGCAGTCGCTGGAGGCCAGCGAGGCGCTCGACGCCGCCCTGCGCCGGGCCCTGTTCGCCGAGAGCCGGTGCATCTCGCTGCGCAGCGTGGTGCTCGACGTCGCCGGCGAGTGCGAGGCGGTGGACGCCGGGGTGCTGGCCAAGACCCTCGACGACGGGCGGGCCCGGAGGACGCTCATGGACCAGGCCGAGGAGGCGGCCGGCGCCGGCATCCAGGGGTCGCCCCACTTCTTCCTCCCCGACGGCACCGACGTGCACAACCCCGGCGTGCGCTTCCACTGGGAGGGGGAGAAGGGCCGCGGCTTCCCGGTGGTGGACGCCGACGACCCGTCGGTGTACGAGGACATGCTGCGCCGCACCGTCCTGCCCGTCGGCGGCTGACCCCCGCTCGCGGCACAACCGGTTCGCACGCCGCCCGCCGGTCCACCAGCATGGGCTGATGCTCCACGTCCGTGACCTCGTCGTCGAGGTGGGAGGCCGAGCGGTGGTGCAGGGCGCCACGTTCACCGTGCGGGCCGGCGAGAAGGTCGGCCTGGTGGGGCGCAACGGCGCCGGCAAGACCAGCATGCTGTCGGTGCTAGCCGGGGACTCGCCGGCCGCCGCCGGCGCCGCGCTGCGGCACGGGGCGCTCGGCTACCTGCGCCAGGAGGCGCGGCCGGCGGGCAGCGGGGTCGACGCCACCGCGCTGTCGCACATCCTGTCCGGGCGCGGGCTCGACGACGCCGCCCGGCGGCTGGAGAAGCTGCGCCTGGCCGTCGAGGAGGACCCCTCGGAGCGCAACGTGGGGCGCTTCGCACGCGCCGAGGACGCCTTCACCACGGCCGGCGGCTACGCCGCCGAGGCCGAGGTGCGGCGCATCGTGGCCGGCCTGGGCCTCGCCCCCGACCGGGTCGACCTGCCCCTCGCCGTGCTGTCCGGCGGTGAGCGCCGGCGGGTGGAGCTGGCCCGGATCCTGTTCGCCGGAAGCGACCTGCTCCTCCTCGACGAGCCCACCAACCACCTCGACACCGACGCCGCCGCCTGGCTCATGGGCTTCCTGCGCAGCTACCGGGGAGCGCTGCTGGTGGTGAGCCACGACCTCGACCTGCTCGACGAGGCCATCACCCGCATCCTCCACCTCGACGGCGGCGAGGTCATCGCCTACAAGGGCACCTACAGCCAGTACCTGGCTGCCCGGCGCCGCGACGAGGAGCGCGTGGCCCGGTTGGCCGAGCGCCAGGCGGCCGAGATCCAGCGGCTGGCGACGCTGGCCGACTCGATGCGGGGGCAGACCCAGAAGCGGGCCCGGGCCGCCAAGTCGATCGACGCCCGGGTGGCGCGGCTCGAAGCCGCGGCCGTCACCGGCCCCAGCCGGGAGCGTCGCGCCAGCGTCCGCTTCCCGCCGCCGCCGCCCAGCGGCCGGCTGGTCGTCGAGGTCGAGGGGTTGACCAAGGCCTACGGCGGGCCCCCGGTGCTCGACGGGGTGTCGTTCGCCGTGGAGCGGGGGCAGCGCCTGCTGGTCCTGGGGCTCAACGGCGCCGGCAAGACCACGTTGCTGCGCATCCTCGCCGGCGTGATGCCGGCCGGTGGTGGCCACGTGCGGTTCGGCCATGGTGTGTCCGCCGGCTACTACGCCCAGGAGCACGAGGGCATCGACGCCGGCCGGGACGTGCTGTCGCACCTGCGGGCGGAGTCCTCGCTGCCCGACCAGGAGCTGCGCTCGCTGCTCGGGATGGTCGGCCTCACCGGCGACGTCGCCTTCCAGGACGCCGGCACGCTCTCCGGCGGCGAGAAGACCAAGCTGGCCATGGCCCAGCTCATGGTGGGGCGCCACAACCTGCTGCTGCTCGACGAGCCCACCAAC
>JALYMX010000396.1 GCA_030773495.1 Actinomycetota bacterium
CCCTGAGGCAGACCGCTCAGGAACCCGAGGCCGAGTTGGAGACGGGCGGCCGGCTGCGTGGCGAACAGCAGGACGGCGACCGTTCCGACCACCAGCAGCAACGCGATCGGGCGCGAAGCAAGGACGCGGGCCACGAGGATGCGCCAGCGGGAGGCGTTCTCGGCCCGCGCCGCGTCGCGGGTGAGCTTCAGCGCGGTGGCCATGACCGCCACCCGGGAGCGCAGACGCCCGGGGATGCGCTTCGACGGGCGGGCGACGAGCGGCTCGCTCGAGCGCGGGTCCGGCCCTTCGGGCGGCGCTTCGGGCAGCTTTCCGAACAGGAAGCGGCCGGCCAGCGCCATGACGGCGGGGATGAAGGTCAGGCAGATCACCAACGAGACCAGCGCGGTCAGCGCCAGTCCCGGCCCGAAGGCCCGGAAGAACTGCAGCTCGCCGGCCACCAGCGCGCCGGTGCCCGCGGCCACGATCAGACCCGCGGTGAAGACGATCCGGGCGGTCCCCATCGTGGCCTCGCGCATCGCCTCGCGCTTGGGCAGGCCACGCGCGAGGGCCTCGCGCATGCCCGCCAGGAAGAAGATCGAGTAGTCGGTGACCAGGCCGAGCAAGAGGACGACGAGCACCGGCTCGACCTCGCTGGGGACGATCACGCCCATCCGCTCGCCGGCCCAGCCGAGCACCCGGACGGCGATCGCATAGGCCACGGCGGCGGCGGCCAGGGTGAGCGCCGCCATCCCAGCCCGCCGCCACATGGCGGGGAGGTCGCGCGTCGTCACGACGGGGTCCGGGGGCAGCCCGTACACCTCGGGCTCGTCCAGCAGGAGGAAGAAGGCGCCGTCGCCGCCCACACCGTCGTTGGGATCGTCGCCGTACAGCCGCGCCGAGGTCACGCCCGCCTCGTGCAGCTGCGCCACGCGACGTCGCGCCCGCTCCCGCAGCTCGTCGAGCGGGCCGAACTGGATCGAGTCGGTGGGGCACGCCTTGCTGCACGCCGGCTCGAGCCCCACCTTCAGCCGGTCGTAGCACAGCGTGCACTTCCAGGCCCGGCCGTCGCCCTTGCGCTGGTCGATCACGCCGTACGGACAGGCCGGGATGCAGTAGCCGCATCCGTTGCAGATGTCCTCTTGCACGACCACCGTGCCGAACTGGGTGCGGAACAGCGAACCGGTGGGGCACACGTCGAGGCAGGCGGCGTGCGTGCAGTGCTTGCAGATGTCCGACATCATCAGCCACCGCAGGTCGACGCGGCCGCCCTCGCCGTCGTCACCCTCGCCGTGGCGCGGCTGCTCGACGAACGCCACGTGGCGCCAGCTGTCGGCGCCCAGCTCCCCCGTGTTGTCGTAGGACATGCCGAGCAGCCCGAGGCCGTCGTCGGGAACGAGGTTCCACTCCTTGCAGGCGACCTCGCACGCCTTGCACCCGATGCAGATGGAGGTGTCGGTGAAGAACCCCACCCTCGGCGGCGGCGACTCGTAGCCGGCGTCGGGCGCCGGGTCGAGGGGGCCGAAGAGGCTGTTGCGACCGAGCGTCACGGGGATCCCCCTCCATGGTTGGCGCGGCCCGGAGTGATGCCGGCACGGCGGCGGTACTCCTCGACGTAGCGCAGCAACGCCTCGCCCGTGGGCCGGCGCCCGGCCCGGATGTCGCACGCGCCCACCTTCGACTCCTGGATGTGGACGTTCGGGTCGAGGGTGATGCCAACCAGGTCGTTGGCGGCGTCGCCCGTAGTGAGGCCTCCCCCCTGGCCCCAGTGGTACGGGACGCAGATCTGGTGGACGGATCGGTCGCCGAGGCGCAGCGGGGCCAGCCGGTCGGTGACGAGCACCCGCGCCTCGACGGCCGAGCGGGCAGTGACCATGTGCGCCCACTCGAGGTGACGCAGGCCCCGCTCGGCGGCCAGCTCGGGCGACACCTCGATGAACAGCTCCGGCTGCAGCTCGGCCAGGTACGGGACGTAGCGGCTCATGCCGCCGGCCGTGTGGTGCTCGGTGAGACGGCTGGTCGTGAACACGAACGGGAAGACGTCGCCGGCGGCCGTCCCCGCCGGGGGCTGCATCGGATTCGCGGCGTGGGGGAGCACCTGGCGGACCGGGCTGGTCTGCTGCGCGTAGAGCGGGTTGACGACCGGCGACTCGGCCGGCTCGTAGTGGGCGGGCAACGGGCCGTCGACGAGCCCGGCCGGCGCGAACAGCCACCCCTTCCCGTCGGACTGCATGATGAACGGGTCGTCGCCGGCAACGGTCGCCTCGGCCGTCGCCCCCGGCGGTGGGCGGTAGTCGGGCGCCTTCGTGCGCTCGAAGTCCGGGACGTCGTGGCCCGTCCACTCGCCCTTCTCGACGTCCCACCAGACGTACGCCTTGCGCTCGCTCCACGGACGGCCCTCGGGGTCGGCGGAGGCCCGGTTGTAGAGGATGCGGCGGTTGAGGGGCCACGCCCAGCCCCACTCGCCGGCCACGTGGTCCTGCTCGGTGTGGGGCTTGCGCCGGGCCGCCTGGTTCACGCCGCCGGCATACACCCCGGTGTAGATCCAGCACCCGCCCGCCGTGGTGCCGTCGGCTCGCATCTGGGTGAAGGTGTCGAGCAGCGCCCCGGTGGTGAGGTCGTGCCCGTTGATCTCGCGCAGCACGGCGTCGGCCGACGGCTCGTCGTGCTCGCCGTGGGTCGGGTAGTCCCAGGTCAGGTCGAGCACGGGCCGGTCACGCTCGTCGGTGGAGCCGGCCAGCTTCTCGCGCACGATCCGCCCCAGGTGGTAGAAGAACCACAGCTCCGAACGGCAGTCGCCCTCGGGGTCCACGGCCTTCTCCCGCCACTGCAGCACCCGCTGCGTCTGGGTGAACGTGCCCTCCTTCTCCACGTGGGAGGCGGCCGGGAGGAAGAACACCTCGGTCCTGCACTCCTCGGGCACGATCTCGCCCGTCTCGATCTCGGGGCCGTCCTTCCACCACGTGGCGCTCTCGATGGCGAACAGGTCGCGCACGACCAGCCAGTCGAGGTTGGCCATCCCGAGCCGCTGCGCCTTCCCGTTGGCGGAACCGACGGCCGGGTTCTGACCGAGCAGGAAGTAGCCCTTGACCTTCCCGTCGATCATGTCGAGGACCGTGCGGTAGGTGCCGTGGTCGCCGGTGAGCCTGGGCAGGTGGTCGAAGCAGAAGTCGTTGTCGGGCTGGGCGGCGTCGCCCCAGTAGGCCTTGAGCAAGCTGACCATGTAGCAGTCCGCCCGTCCCCAGAAGCCGGCCTTGCGCCGCCCCGTCACCGCCTCGAGGTAGGTCGTGAGGTCGACGTGGTTGGCGGCGTCGGGCATCGGGAGGTAGCCGGGGAGCAGGTTGTACAGCGTCGGGATGTCGGTGGAGCCCTGGATGCTGGCGTGGCCGCGCAGGGCGAGGATCCCCCCGCCCGGGCGCCCCATGTTGCCCAGGAGCAGCTGGATGATCGAGCCGGTGCGGATGTACTGGACGCCCACGGTGTGCTGGGTCCACCCCACCGAGTACACGAGCGCGGTGGTCCGCTCGCGCCCGGAGTTGCGCGTCCACGCCTCGCACACCTTCAAGAACAGGTCGGGGGGCGTCCCGCACACCCGCTCGACCATCTCCGGGGTGTAGCGGGAGAAGTGGCGCTTGAGGACCTGGTACACGCAGCGAGGGTGCTCGAGCGTGGGGTCGAGCCGCGGCCCGCCCCCCTCGAGCATGGGACCGTGGCTGCCCTGCTCGTGCGGCGCCGCCTGCTGGCGGGCCTCGGCGTCGCTCCGGCAGCCGCCGGCCGGTGTGCCCTCCATCGCCTCGTACCGCCACGAGGAGGTGTCGTAGGTGCGGGTCTCGGGGTCGAAGCCCGAGAAGAGGCCGTCGAGGTCCTCGGTGTCGCGGAACTCCTCGCCGAGGATGACCGACGCGTTCGTGTAGGCGAGGACGTAGTCGCGGAACTCGGCGCCGTTTTCGAGGATGTAGTTGACGACGCCGCCCAGGAAGGCGATGTCGGTGCCCGGCCGCAGCGGCACGTACACGTCGGCCAGCGCGCTGGTGCGAGTGTAGCGGGGATCGACGTGGATGACGGTGGCGCCTCTCGCTTTCGCCTCGACCACCCACTGGAAGCCGACGGGATGGCACTCGGCCATGTTCGAGCCCTGGATGATGATGCAGTCGGCGTTGGCCAGGTCCTGCTGGAACGTGGTCGCCCCGCCCCGCCCGAACGACGTCCCCAGACCGGGGACGGTGGCCGAGTGTCATATGCGAGCCTGGTTCTCGATCTGGATGGCCCCGAGGGCGGTGAACAGCTTCTTGATGAGGTAGTTCTCCTCGTTGTCGAGGGTGGCCCCCCCGAGGCTGGCGATCCCGGTCGTCCGCCGCACGCGCCTTCCCTGCTCGTCGACGTCCTGCCAGCCGTCGCGCCGGGCCCGGATCACCCGTTCGGCGATCATGTCCATGGCCACGTCGAGGTCGAGCGACTCCCACTCGGTGGCGTGGGGAGGGCGGTACAGGACCGTCTTCTGCCGAGCCGGGCTGGTCACCAGGTTCTTGCTGGCGGCGCCCTTCGGGCACAGCCGACCCCGCGAGATGGGGCTGTCGGGGTCGCCCTCGATCTGGGTGACGCGGCCCTGCTCGACGTACACCTTCTGGCCGCACCCCACGGCGCAGTACGGGCAAACGGAGCGGGCGACCACGTCGGCGTGCTCCGTGCGCGCCTCGAGCTGCGAAGACCGCTCCGACATCGCCGCGGCGCCGCGCCCGAGCAGGTCGCCGCGCTGAACCTGGCGGGCCACCGGCCAGCGCTCGATCCACGCCCGCATCCCCACGGCGGCGGTCTGCTACCCCTGCGCCGACGGCGACAAACCCAGACCGCCATCCCGCCGTCTCGATCTCGCAGTTCGTCTATCCCTGGTCACCACCAGGAGGAGTACCCATGGATTCGATCGCGCGAGCCTCGCCGTCTACGGGTTCCTGCTGTTGATCTTCCGGCTCACCGGGAAGCGGTCATTGGCGCAGATCACCACTGCCGACGCCGTGCTGCTCCTGGTCATCTCGGAGGCGGTCCAGCAGGCCCTCATCGACGGCGACGAGTCGATGTCGAACGCCTTCCTCCTCGTCGTGGCGCTCCTCGGCGCCGACATCCTGCTGTCCGTCCTGGGCGTGCGCTCGAACAGGGTCGACAACCTCCTCAACGGCGTCCCGCTCCTGCTCATCGAGGACGGCACGATGCGCCGCGACCGGATGAGAAAGGCGAGGGTGACGGCGGACGACATCCTCGAGCGGGCCCGGGAGCTGCGAGGCATCGAGCGGTTCGACCAGATCAAGTACGCCGTGCTCGAGCGCGGCGGCGCCGTGACGGTCGTGCCCAAAGAGGGTGCGCTGACCTTCCCCGCCGAGCGCGGCTGACGCTCGGCGCGCCTCCCGCGTGGGCGGTGCGCCGGGTGGCGCTGGCGAAGGTTCGTGGCGCCGCCCGCCCCGCAGGTGCAAGGTGTACTGCTCCTTGGCCTCGCGCTGGGTGGCCACCCACTCGCCGACCCACCCGCACCGGCACGTCGCCCGCCACCGGCGCCTGCGGTCGTCGGACCGCTCGAGCTGGAGGCCGTGCGCCATCCCCCGCCGCCCTACCCGGTGCGGCGCTCCGGGAACCGCTCCGCCAGGCGGGCGGTGGTGGCGTCAGCCCACAGGTCGAGCGCCGACCCCACCACCTCCTCCACCGTCACGTCGGCCACGAACGAGGCGCTGTGCCTGCACGAGCCGGTGATGCAGTTCGTCCCGCACGCTGGGCAGTCGAGCCGCCAGGAGATGGCCGGCCGGTGCCGGGCGCGCGTCACCGGCCCGGCGTTGATGAGGTTGCCGCACCAGAAGATGCCGACGGTGGCGGCGCCGACGGCGGCGGCCAGGTGCAGGGGCCCGGAGTCGTTCGACACCACGACGCCACAACACGACAGGAGCCCGGCCAGGCCGCCCGTGGAGACGGCGCCGGCCAGACCGGTGGCGTCCGCTTCCATACGGCGCACCACCTCGTCGACCAGGCCGGCCTCCTCCTGCGTACCGGTGACCAACACGGCGGCCCCGGCGCCCGCCAACGCGTCGCCCACAGCTGCGAACCGCTCCGGCGGCCAGCGCCGGCGCCCGTCGGTGGCACCCGGGTGGAGCGCGGCGAGAGGCTGCGTGAGGTCGACCAGGCGGCCGGCCTCGGCGACGTCGGCCTCGAGCACCGGCAGGCGGGGCTCGTTCCCCACGGCGGGCGCACCGACACGGGCCACGACCTCGAGGAGGCGGAACACCTCGGGCTGGTAGTAGACGTAGGGCACGGTGCGGTCGAGGGGGTCGGCGTCGGGTGTCGCCAGGCCCGCCGTCACCCGGGCTCCGAGACGGCGCACGAACGGGTTCGAGTGCCGGCCGCCACCGTGCAGCTGCAACACCAGGTCGAACCGCTCCTCCCGCATCCGGGCGAAGAACGCGGCGAGCTCCTCCTGGTCGTCCACGCCGCCCGGCTCGGCCCAGATGCCCTCGTGGCGGGGGACGACCACGGTGCGGTCGACGCCGGGGACGCGGGCCGGTGCGAACTCGGCGTGCCACGGGCGGGCGAGCAGGACCATCTCCGCCGCCGGGTACGCGGCGCGCAGGGCGGCCAGGGCGGGAAGGGCGAAGACGAGATCGCCGAGGGCGTTGGCCCGGAGCACGGCGATCCTGGCGACGCCGCCGATGAGTGAGTCGTCGCCGGCGGCCGCAAGCCGGCGCACGAGGTCGCGCTGAGTCATCGAGCGACCCGCCCCGACCCCCGCCGGATCACCTCACGGAAGAACTCCACCAGCCGGTCGGCGTGGTGATCGAAGGTGAACTCCTCCCGCTGCCGCCACACACTCTGGCGGAGGCGCGCCATGAGCGGCGCGTCCCGCAGCTGCTCGCCCAGGTCCTCCAATCGCGTGATGGCCAGTCCGAGGTCGCGCTCCGCCGCCAGTGACTGGGTGGCCACGAGGGCGCCGCGGTTGTCACGCTGCAGCAGCGGCAGGCCGGCGACGACGAGCGTGGCCAGGCGGGCCGGGTAGTTGAGGTCGTCCCAGTTGGCGCGGCGCAGCTCGCCACCGTTCTCGCTCTCGAAGAAGTGGAGCCACCCGGCGTCGTACTGCGAGAACTCGCGCACCCACTGCCCCTGGTCGACCTGGCGATGGAGGTGGAGGTGGCCGGGAGCCAGCCGGCCGCTCTTCTCGATCCACTCTCGCCACTGCCCGTGCGTGAAGTCGCCGTAGAAGTGGAGGTGGATGCCCTGGGCGGCGAGCGTGGCCACTTCGGGAGGGTGCAACCCGATGGGGCGGCCGGGGACCACGGTGTGCAGCTCGCCCACCCGCTCGGAGAGCAGCGGCGAGCGGTCGGGTGTCAGCCAGTCCCGCTTGGGCAGGTCGCCGTCGACGACGAGCGACGGGGAGCGGTCCTCGAGCTCCGGGTCCACGGAGGCGAACCAGTCGCGCATCTCCGGGCTCGAGTACACCTGGCCGTCGCAGCGCTGGTACAGCTCGAGGAGCTGCGGCCAGGTCCCCTTCTCCAGGCAGATGAACGGGCCCTCCTTGAAGTGCCACACGAAGGGGACGTCGGGGACGGCGGAGAGCACGTGGTGGACGAACGGGACGGCTTGCCAGTTGAGCAGCGCGTAGACGACGTCGGGGTCGATCTCGGCGACGGCCTGGCGCCAGCCGTCCCGTGGCACGTCCTCGACGTGACCGAAGGGCAGCGGGCCCACGGTGTTGTACCAGTACGGGTCGTCCATCCACAGCCCGTAGAGCCGGTGGCCCCGTTCCTCGAAGGCCAGGACCCGCTCGGCGTTGTACGCCAGCTCCCCGACGAGGAGGATCTTCAGGCCGTCGGCCGCCGGAGGGGTGTCGGGCCGCTCGCGGAACCGCCGGTACTGCTCCACCTCGTCGATCAGGTTCCCCACGGTGGAGTGGAACCGGATGGGCTCCGGCACGCGGAAGCGGACCCTGTAGGGGTTGATCCCGCCCTCCGGCTCCCGGAGCAGCTTGTGCCGCTGCGCCGGGTGGTCGACCCACTCGCACGACACCCGCCCGGTGCCGACCACCGGCGGCGGCGACGTCGACGTCGACGTGAGCTTGCGCCAGAACATGCGGTCCAGGTCGTCGGTGACCAGCTCCTCACGTTCGGTCCACCGGTCGCTCGTCCGCCGGTGCATCACCTGCACGAGCTGCAGGGAGTGGCCCGGAGCGGCCCCCGGGCTGGTGCGGTTGTAGTGGTGGCGGACGCCGGAGTGGGCGAGGACGGCGGCCGGCGAGGCGTCGAGGCGGGCGGCGAGCGTGGCCAGGTGCTCCGCGTAGTAGACGTCGTCGGAGGGGAGGTAGGCGACCAGGTCCGCTCGGGCCCGGTCCAGCCCGTGGTTGAGCGCGGCGCCGAGGCCTCGGTTGCGGGGAAGGCGCTCGTACTGGATGCGGCCGTCCTCGAGGTAGGGCTTGACGACCTCGCCGGTGTCATCGGGTGAGGCGTCGTCGACGACGAGCAGCTCCCAGTCCTCGAGCTCCTGGCCGAGCAAGCTCTCGATGGCTCGGACGATGAAGCGCGCCTGGTCGAACGTCGGCATGAGGACCGAGACGCGCGGGAGCCTCGGGAGATCGGGAGGACCGCCCATCGCCGGCGCGTTCAGCTCAGCTTGCCGATCGCCTCACTCACGTCGTTCGGCGAGTTGAAGTCGTCGAATGGAAGCTCATCGAGCGTGGCCATGACGCCCTCGTCGGCACCCTTGCTCTTGGCGTGCTCCATCAGCTCCTGCTTGCCGATGGGGTAGTCGATGCCACCGAGGAACTTCTGGACCTGGATCGGGTTCACGGGCACGACGACGCTCTACCCCGACCCCGGCGTCGTCATCCCACTCACGTGAAGAAGCGGGCCACCACCTCGTCGTAGGGGACGCTGTGGTCCCCTTGCACCGGTTCGAGGTCGGCGAAGATAGTGTCGTCGGTCGTCGTGAGGGCCACCGGCTCGAAGGCGCGCCGGCCGGCGGCCGGCTCGCAGAAGTGGCGGAACGTCTCCGCGCCGAAGAAGCGCACGTGGGTGGGGTCGGCGACGGCGTTGGGGTGGCGCCAGTGGGGGACCATGACGTGGAGCACGCCGGTGGGCCTGAGCACCCGGTGGATCTCGTCGAGCAGGGCGAACACGTTCGCCACGTGCTCGAGGACGTGGACGGCGAAGACGTGGTCGACGCTGCCCGATGCGAGGGGTAGGCCGTGCTCGAGGTCGCACACCACGTCGACGCCCTGGACCGGACGGCGGTCGATGCCGAAGGCCGAGGACCGCTGCTTGGTGCCCCCGCACCCGACGTCGACGACCTCGAGCCGGTCCTGTCCGGGGTGGTGCACGAAGTCCCAGACGGCGTTGATCCCCGCCACGCGGGCCAGCGCCCGCCGCAGCAGGCGGGCGTCCTCGGCGCTGCACACCCGGCCGTCGACGTGGGCCACCCCGCCGTCGAGCCGCACGTCGACGTCGACACAGCGCAGCCGCTCGTCGTGGCGCACGACGTCGCGAGCGTCCTGCTCGAGCACCCGGTCCCTCAGCTTCTCGTGGGTCTTCATGGGGCCTCCCGGAGGCGGCGGGACGGACGGAGCCTTCCTTTCCCGGCACCGCGCTACAAGAACGCCCGCCGGGGGGAACCGCCCTTCGCGCCTGAAGGGTGGGTAGTGTGCCGGCCGAGCCTTGGAGGACGTCAGCACCTCGTCGCGGGAGGAGATCCGGGAGATGGACGACGGGCAGCCGAACGGGAGTGATCCGGCTCCCACCGGCGTCGTCGCCGCCGCCTCGTCCCTCTCGGGCGCCGACAGGGTTCTCGCCGTCCGGCTCGACAACGTCGGTGACGTGGTCATGCTCGGCCCCGCCCTGCGGGCGCTCCGCCGGCACCTGCCCCACGTCCACCTCACGTTGCTGGCCTCCCCCGGTGGCAGCCAGGCCGCCCCGCTGCTCCCCTGGGTCGACGAGGTGATGGTCGAGCGTGTGGTGTGGCAGGACGCCGGCGGGCGGCTGGCGCTCGACCCCGCCCGCGAGCTGGCCCTCGTCGGGCGCATCGCCGAGCGGCAGTTCGACGCCGCACTCGTCTTCACCAGCTTCTCCCAGTCGCCGTGGCCGCCGGCCTACGCCTGCTACCTGGCCGGCGTCCCTCGCCGGGCCGCTCAGGCCGGGGACTTCGGGGGAAGCCTGCTCACCGACGTCGTGGCGCCGATGCCCACCGAGTCGCACCAGGTCGACCGCAACCTGCACCTCGTCGAAGCGCTCGGCGTCCCCCTCGCCGGCCGCCACCTAGAGATCGCCGTCCCCACCGACGCCGACGAGCGCGCCACCCTGCTGCTGGCCGAGGCCGGCATCGGCCCCGGCGTGCCGTTCGTGGCGTTGGCCCCCGCAGCCAGCTGCCCGGCCCGCCGCTACCCGCCCGAGCGCTTCGCGGCGGTGGCCGCCTCGCTGGCCGGCGCCGGCTGGCCAGTGGTCGTCCTCGGCAGCGCGGCGGAAGCCGAGCTGACGGCGCCCATCCTCGAGGCCACCGCCGGCCGCCCTGTCGTCTCGCTGGTCGGACGAACCAGCGTGCCCGAGCTGGCCGCCGTCCTCGGGCGGGCCGCCCTGGTCCTGGCCAACGACTCGGGGCCCATGCACCTGGCCGACGCGCTGCGCATTCCGCTGGTCGTGCTCTTCTCGGGCACCGACGTCGAGTCGCAGTGGCGGCCGAGGACGGTGCCGTCCCGCCTGCTGCGCCGCGCCACCACCTGCTCGCCGTGCTACCGGTTCACCTGCCCGTACGACCTGGCCTGCCTCGACATCCCGCCGGAGGAGGTCGTGGCCCACGCCCTCGACCTCCTCGGGCCGGGCGCGACCCGACCGGGAGGGGTGTGCGTCCGCTCCGGGTCCTGACCTGGCACGTGCACGGGAGCTACCTGTGGTACCTCTCGCACGTCCCCCACGACCTCTTCCTGCCGGTGAGGCCGGGCCGCCCCGAGGGCTATGGCGGCAGGGGCGCCACCTTCCCGTGGCCCTCCAACGTGCACGAGGTGCCCGCCGAGGAGGTCCAGCGGCTCCAGTTCGACTGCGTGCTGACCCAGTCGCACCGCAACTGGCTGCACGACAGGGAGGAGATCCTCTCGCCGGCCCAGCGGGCGCTGCCGGCCATCCACCTCGAGCACGACCCACCCCGCCAGAGCCCCACCGACACGCGCCACCCCGTCGACGACCCCTCGGTGCTGCTCGTGCACGTCACCCACTTCAACCAGCTCATGTGGGACAGCGGCCGCACGCCCACCCGCGTGATCGAGCACGGAGTCGTCGTGCCGCCCGACGTGCGGTACGAGGGTGAGCTCGAGCGGGGCGTCGTGGTCGTCAACGGGCTGCGCCGGCGCGGCCGGCGCCTCGGGGCCGACGTGTTCGAGAGGGCGCGCCGCCACGTGCCTCTCGACCTGGTCGGCATGCTCTCCGAGGAGGCGGGCGGCCTGGGCGAGGTGGCCCCGCCCGAGGTGGCGCGCTTCGTCGCCCGCTACCGCTTCTTCTTCCACCCCATCCGCTACACCAGCCTCGGCCTGGCCGTGTGCGAGGCCATGATGGCGGGGGTCCCCGTGGTGGCCCTGGCCACCACCGAGATGACCACCGTCGTCGAGAACGGGGTCTCGGGGTGGATCGACACCGACGTCGACGCCCTGGTCGAGCGGATGAAGGAGCTCCTCGCCGATCCCGTCGAGGCCCGCCGGCTGGGTGAGGGGGCGCGGCGAGCGGCACGGGAGCGCTTCTCCATCGACCGCTTCGCCGCCGACTGGGACGCCGCGCTCCGTGACGTCACCGGTCACGCGCGGGCGTCCGTGGGCGCGGCAGCCACCACATGACCGCCACCCTGCCGCGGCTGCTGGAGAGCTTCTCCGGACTGTCCGTCGTGGTCGTCGGCGACGCCGTGCTCGACGTGTACCTGGAGGGCTCGGCCGAGCGGCTGTGCCGGGAGGCGCCGGTGCCCGTCGTGCGCCTCGGCGCCCGGGTCGACCTCCCGGGCGGGGCGGCCAACACCGCGGTGAACGTGAGCGAGCTGGGCGGCGCCGTGCGGCTGGTGTCGGTCGCCGGGCGCGATCGTGAGGGCGAGCTGCTGCGCTCGGCGCTCGAGGCGAGTGGCGTGCAGACGGACTGCCTGGCCACCGACGAGGGCCGGCGCACCCTGGCGTTGCACCGGTTGTCGAGTGCGTCGCAACTGCTCGTGCGCTACGACGACGGCACCAGCGAGCCGCTGACCAGCGACGCGGAGCGCCAGCTCGTCGAGCGACTCGACTCGGTGCTGCCCGGCGCCGACGCCGTCATCGTGTCCGACTACGGCCACGGGGTGGTGACCCCGCGGGTGGTCGAAGCCTTGGCCGAGCACCAGGCCCGGAAGCCGTCCGTGCTGGTCGTGGACTCGAAGCACCCGGCGGGGTTCCGGCACCTGCGACCGACCGCCGTCAAGCCGAACTGGAGCGAGGCGCTGCAGATCCTCGGAGCCGGCGAGCTCGACGGAGTCTCCGAGCGGGCGGACGGCATCGCCACCCAGGGAGAGCGCGTCCTCGAGCTCACCGGAGCCCAGATCGCCGCCGTCACCCTCGACTCCGAGGGCTCGATCGTGTTCGAGCGCGGCCGCCCACCGCACCGCACCTACGCCCAGGGAAGGCCCAGCTCGGGGACGACGGGGGCGGGCGACACGTTCGTGGCCGCCCTCACCCTGGCCCTGGCCGCCGGCGCCCACACCCCCGCGGCGGCCGAGCTC
>JALYMX010000397.1 GCA_030773495.1 Actinomycetota bacterium
CGGTCGCGGTGGCCGCAGCTCGGCCGCCTCGTGCTGCTGCACCGCACCGGCCGCCTCGCCCTCACCGAGGTCGCCGTCCTGGTCGTCGTGTCGGCCCCCCACCGCGACGAGGCGTTCGCCGCCGCCCGCTGGTGCATCGACACGCTGAAGCGGACGGTGCCGATCTGGAAGCGCGAGACGTGGGAGGGCGGGACGGACTGGGGCGTGTGCGCCACCGACGTGGCCGCCGTGCCGACCGTGGGCGCCGGCAGGGCGGCGCCATGAGCAACCTGCTGTACCTGCTCGTCGCCGTGGCCCTCAGCGTCTTGGGCTCGCTCGCCCTGTGGTACCGCCACCGCCGGCCGCGGTCGGTGGACTACGGCATCGAGGAGTTCCAGCGGGAGCTGAAGGCCCTTGCGCCCGAACGGCGCAGGAACGGCTAGGACGGCCGCGGTGGTGCAGCCCGCGGGACGCACCGGGCTGCGGTAGATGGCCAGGGATCTCGCCATCGACCTGGGCACGGCGAACACGCTGGTCTACGCGCGCGACCGCGGCATCGTGCTGAACGAGCCCACCGTCATCGCCCTCAACGAGAAGAGCCAGGAAGTGCTGGCCATGGGCCACGACGCCTGGCAAATGATCGGGCGGACGCCGGGCTACATCGTCGCCGTGCGCCCCCTGCGCAAGGGCGCCATCACCGACTTCGACATCACCCAGCGCATGATCCGCCTGCTGCTCAAGCGGGCCGGCGTCACCCGCTTCAACCGCCCCCGGGTGCTGATCTGCGTGCCCTCGGCCATCACCGAGGTGGAGCGGCGGGCCGTGGAGGAGGCGGCCCGCCGGGCGGGCGCCGCCGACCCCTACCTGATCCACCAGCCCATGGCGGCCGCCATCGGCGCCGGCCTCCCGATCCACGAGCCGCTGGGCAACATGATCGTCGACGTGGGCGGCGGCACGACGGAGACGGCCGTCATCTCGCTCGGGGGGATCGTGGCCCTGCAGGCCATCCGGGTGGGCAGCTTCGACATCGACGCCGCCATCCAGACCTACGTCCGCCGCGACTACGGCATCGCCATCGGGGAGCGCACGGCCGAGGAGATCAAGCTGGCCATCGGCAGCGCCTACCCCATCGACGACTCGGTGAAGGCCGAGGTGCGCGGCCGTGACCTGATGACGGGCCTGCCGAAGACGGTGATCCTGTCGCCCGACGAGGTGCGGAGCGCCATCGAGGAGCAGACCAACGCCATCGTCGACTCCGTGGTCCAGTGCCTGGGCCAGGCGCCACCGGAGCTGGCCCAGGATCTCATCGCCCAGGGCATCCACCTCGTCGGCGGCGGCGGGATGCTCCGCGGCCTCGACCGGCGCCTGGCCGAGGAGACAGCCATCCCCGTCCACCTGGTCGACGCCCCGCTCGAGTGCGTCGTGCTCGGAGCGGGCCGGTGCCTGGAGGCGTTCGACTCGCTCAAGGTGATGTTCATGGGGGCCGAGCGGTAGGTCTCGCCTCGGAAGCGGAGCTTCCTGGGCGAGTCCCATCGTGCTCGGGGCGTCGGCCACCGCGTCAGCGATCTTGTCGAACGACTTCGGCGGCCTCTCCGGCAGCCCTCACCGCGCCACAGCCAGTTCTCAAGCTTGCTGGCCACCATTTCCAGCCACGCCGCGGCGTACGGGGGGATGTGGCGATTCACGGCGCCGAGCCCCCGGCCTTGGCGCAGCAGGTACTCAGCCACCGTCTCCGGCGGAGACTGTCGGGGGATCCCGAGCATCTCGGCGAGGCGCCGCTCAACGAGGCCCATCAGGTGAGCGCTGCTCGCACAGCCCCGCGCCGTTCTACTGGAACCAGCGGATCGTGGTCACCAGCATGAGCCGGTCCTGCACGACGGCGTAGAACGAGACGACGACCCGGTCCCCGGGGACGATGGCTCGGTAGAAGTCCTCGTCGCCGGGCACCTCCCACGAGTCGGACGGAGGGCCGTTGTCCTGGCACGTGAAGAGCCACTCGAGGACCTGCAGCGCGATCTGGCCGGGTGGCTGCTGCTTCGTCTCCCACCGCTGGAACGCCGCCTCGAAGTTGACCCGCCACGACGTGTTACGGCCGCGAGCTACGTCGGTCCTCCATCATGCGGACCAGCTCGGCACGAGAGGTGACGCCTTTCACGGCCGAGCCGTCAGCGATCGACCGCCGAGCGGCAGCGCGCACCTCCAGCTCCTCGGCGTCGCGCCTCATGCGCGAGTTGTAGAGGCGAAGCTGCAGCCACGTCAGGCGGCGATGGATCCCCGTCCGGGCGAGGATGACGAGGCGCTCGGCCACGATCGACAACAGCACCCGCCCTCGCGGGCGCGCGAGCGCCTGACGGTCCGACGCTTGCTCGCCCTCAAACTTGCGCGCCGGCACAGCCACTCGCGGACCTCCCCCAGTCCTGCGCCAAAACTGAAGGGTAGGCGTTTTACGCATACATGTCACTCTCTGGGCTAGTCCAGTCCTCTTGGGCTAGCCCGGTCACGGGCATCCGCCGTTCACTTCGGCTCATCCGGGCCCGATCACGAGCGCCACGCAAACCGCCACGCCGAGAGCGGCGACGAGGAGGACGCGCCATGCCAGCCGGTTGACGCTCGCCCTGAGGGACGGCGGGGCGCCGGCGGCCCGCCGTCCGCCGGCGGCGGCATCGCACCGGTAACGTCCCCCGCCGTGACCTCCGCCCGGGCGCTCTTGGCCGCCGCCGCCACCGCCCTGCTCGACGAGCGGCGGATGCTTGGGCCCGACGAGCTGGCCGAGCTGGCTCGCCTGCCGGCCGCCTCGGTGCCGGCGCTGGCCGCGCTCGCCCACGAGGTGCGCCTGGCGCACTGCGGGGCCGAGGTGGAGGTGGAGGGCATCGTGTCGGCCCGCACGGGGGGCTGTCCCGAGGACTGCAGCTTCTGCAGCCAGTCGGCCCGCTTCGAGTCGCCGGTGCGGGCCACGTTCCTCGATCCCCCCGCCGTGCTGGCCGCGGCCCGGGAGACCGCCGCCCTCGGCGCGTCCGAGTTCTGCATCGTGCTGGCCGTGCGCGGCCCCGACGAGCGGATCATGCGCCAGCTCGTCGACCTCGTGCCCCGCGTGCGAGCGGAGACCGGGCTGCACGTGGCGGTGAGCGCCGGCATCCTCGACGCCGCCCAAGCGGCCCGGTTGGTGGCGGCGGGCACCCACCGCTACAACCACAACCTGGAGACCGCCCGCTCGTTCTTCGCCCGGGTGGTCACCACCCACACCTGGGAGGAGCGCTTCGCCACCTGCCGCCTGGTCCGGGAGGCGGGCATGGAGCTGTGCTGTGGCGCCCTGCTGGGCATGGGGGAGAGCGACGAGCAGCGCCTCGAGCTGCTGGCCCAGCTGCGCGAGGTCGACCCGGCCGAGGTGCCGGTGAACTTCCTCAACCCGCGGCCGGGCACGCCCCTCGGGAGCCGGCCCACGGTGGAGCCGCTGGAGGCCATCCGCTGGATCGCCTTGTTCCGCCTGGCCCTGCCGGCGGTGGTGCTGCGCTACGCCGGCGGCCGGGAGGTGACGCTGCGCGACCTGCAGGCCATGGGCATGACCGCCGGCATCAACGCCCTCATCGTCGGCAACTACCTCACCACCCTCGGACGCGACCCCGCCGACGACCTGCGCATGCTGGCCGACCTGCGCATGCCTGTTGGCGTGGTGTCGAAGGTGCTGTGACCGCCGAGCGGGCGGCGGCGGCCCACTGCGCCCACTGCGGGCGCCCGTCGCCTACGTGCGACGGGTCCTGCCGGCGCGCCCTCGACCCGCCCCGGTTC
>JALYMX010000398.1 GCA_030773495.1 Actinomycetota bacterium
GCACGGCCGCCGGCAGCGGCGAGACCGCCGCCACCCCGAGGGCCAGGGCGACCACGGAGGCGGTCGCCACCCAGGCGAGCACGACGGACCCGGAGGCGGCGGCCAGCGGGCCCAGCACGCCGACGCCGAGCACCCCCTCGGACAGCAGCAGCGAGCGCCATCCGACCGACGCCCGCAGGCCGAGGCCGGCCAGGTCGACGGGGAGCAGCAGCGCGCCGAGGTGGAACAGCACGTCGCCAGTGGCAGGGAGGTTGCGCCGTAGGGCGCGGCCGCCGGCGAGGAAGCCGCCGGTGAGGGCGCCGACCAGCGCCAGCTTGGCCGCCTCGGGGAGGCGGTCCCAGCGCACGGCGATGAACACCGCGGCGGCGGCCAGGAGCAAAAAGGCCCCGGTGCCGGCGACCCAGGTCGCGGCAACGGGGCCTGTCGAGGAGCGGCGGCGGTCGTCGCCGCCGGGTCGGGTGGTGGTCGTGGTGTGCATGCCGCCAGCGTGGCGAAGCACCCTCGCCCCGCCCATCGGGCGCCGCCCCCAATTCCTGCTGGGGCACCCCCCATGCGACTACTCGATGCCGTGCTCCACGGCGTAGCGGATGAGCTCCTGCTTCCTGCTCAGGTGGAGCTTGCCCAAGATGTTGCGCACGCGGTTCTCCACCGTCTTCTCGGCGATGTACAGCTCGGCGCCGATCTCGCGATAGGTGTGGCCCCGGGCCACCAGCTGGAGCACCTCGCGCTCGCGCTCCGACAACGGGTTGGTGCCGCTGGCGGTGCGGGCCATGCGGCGGAACTCGCCGAGCACCAGGGCGGCCAGGGCGGGGGAGAACACCGGCTCGCCGGCCGCCGCCCGCACCAGGGCCGCCCGCAGCTCCGGTCCCGGCGTGGACTTCACCAGGTACCCCACGGCGCCGGCCGCCACCGCGTCGAGCAGGTCGCGCTCCTGCTCGGACACGGTGAGCATCACGATGCGGGCCTGCTCGGCGCAGGTGCGGGCCACCTTGATCCCTCCGCCGCCCGGCATGTGCAGGTCGCACACCACCAGGTCGGGGGCCGTCGCCCGGATCACCTCGATGGCCTCGTCGGCCGTCCCCGCCTCGCCCACCACCGAGAAGCCCTCGCCCAGGTCGTGGCGCACGCCGTCTCGCCAGATGGGATGGTCGTCGGCCAGCACCACGGAGATCACGGCATCCACACTCGCACCTCGGTGCCCGTGCCCGGCGCGGCGGCCACCTCGACGCGCCCGCCCACCTCCTCGATGCGACCTCGGATGCAGCGGGCCAGCCCGACGCCCTCCGGGGTGGACGACGGGTCGAACCCGCGGCCGTCGTCCTTCACCGAGCAGAACAGGCCGTCCTCGTCGTCCACGAACACGACCACCCGCCCGGCGCCGCCGTGCTTGCCGGCGTTGGTGAGCGCCTCGCCGACGGCGCCGGCCAGGGCGGCCACGCGGTCGTGGGGAAGGGTCAGGTCATCCGGGACCAGCACCTGGGCCCGGCCCCCGAAGGAGTCCTCGAAGCGGGCGGCGGCCGAGCGCAGGGCGGCACCCACGTCGGTGGCCACCGGCTTGGACCCGAAGAGGAACTCCCGCAGGTCGCGCTCCTGCTCGCGGGCCAGGCGGGCAAGGGCGGCGTCGCCCGAGCGACGCTCCACCACGGCCAGGGTCTGCAGCACGCCGTCGTGCAGCGTGCGGGCCACCTCCTCGCGGGCCCGGGCCACGGCGACCTCCTCGCCGGCCCGGACGAGCAGCCGGTAGACGTACCCGGCCACACCGCCGGCGAGGGCGTAGAACACCACGGTGTTGGTGAGCGACAGCACGGCGGTGTCGGTGTAGGACGCCACGTCGTTGAGCATGGTGGAGGCGGCCCGCGCCGCGCCCATCACCACGCCGGCCGCCACGCCCAGCGCGGGCCCGAAGGCGACGGCAGCGGAGAGGATGCCCACCAGCGGCCACACCGATCCGATGGACTGCCCGGGCGAGAAGGCGGTGCCGGGCTGGCGGGCCAGGCCGTCGAGCGCGACCAGGGCCGCCCCCACGGCCAGCT
>JALYMX010000399.1 GCA_030773495.1 Actinomycetota bacterium
GCACGCCGGCCTGTCAAGCCGGAGGTCGCGGGTTCAAATCCCGTCAGGACCGCGGTCGGGTAGCTCAGTTGGTAGAGCGCGCGCCTGAAAAGCGCGAGGTCACCGGATCGACACCGGTCCCGACCACCACAAACCGCAGGTCAGAGGGGGTGCGGGGTCTCCGGCCGAGGCGGCGATACGGCCGGCGTGCCAGATCCGTGCCAGAACGTGCCGGTCGCTTCTGGCACGTGCCAGCTGCTCCCGGTCATCACCGGGTCAGGGAGTCGATCCGGTCGGCCGAACTCGGCACGTCCTCATACCGGACGGCGCGGAAAGCAGCCAGCGCTGCTCGTTCCACCTCCGCCCAACTCCGCCGTAGCGAGAGGAGGGACGCCGCGACTCGGAACTGTTCCCCGGCGTGGTTCCAGACGACGTACGCCCCGCCCGCCTCGGTCGAGTGGTAGAGCCGGCCCTGGACCCCGACGGCGTCGACGGCCCGCACGAACCGAACGTTGCGAAGGTCATCCACCGGATGCGTGGCGACTTCGACGATCACGTCGCCAACCGCCAGCTCCTGGAAGACACGACCCTCCGCGACCGGGCCGGTCTCAGCAGGAGGTCGAGCCACCACGAACCACCTCGACCTCAGGTCGCCGTCGGCCGGGACCCAAGCGAGCGTGCGGTGCGCCCGGCGGACGGCCTCGGCGGCACAGGTCGCGTCGACCTCTCCCCGACACACGACCGCCCTTGCCGGCGGCTCGATGATGGTCTCGCGGCTCAACTCGCGGATCCATCGCTCGGCCCAGATGCCCATGACGAGACTGGCCACCGCCCCCGCCGCAGCGACGGCCAGGAGCGGCACGCCGATCCACTTCAGGCAGATCCGAATCCCGGACCGCACCTGGTCGGCCCGCGAAGGCGCGCTCGCGACCCGCTCCACGTACATCACATCGGCGCCGCCACGGAGTCATTGAGCCGTGGCTCGATGCTTCACTCACATAGTCCCGGTAAACGAAGGCCGGCCTCCTCGGCCATGGCGTCGAGGCCCTCGGCGATGCGCCGGTCGCGGTCGTCGGCGGCGTGCTGGTAGATCATCGCCGCACGCGGACTGGCGTGGCCGAGCCGGGCCATGAGCTCCTTGGTGGTGGCCCCGGTGCGGGCGGCGAGGGTGCCAGCCGTATGTCTGAGGTCGTGGAACCTCATGCCGCTCAGCCCGGCCTTCCTGGCCGCCGGGAGCCAGACCCGCTGCCGGAAGTTGCTGCGCTCGAGCGGGGCGCCCTCCTCGGAGAGGAACACGTAGTCGCCGGCGCCGGCGGTGGCGCCGTAGCGCGTGCGGTGGCGCTCCAGCTCGGCGACTAGCACGGCCGGCAGGGCGACCGTTCGTACGCCGGCCCGGCTCTTGGGGTCGTCCTCGATCACCTCCCCCGACGCCAGCCGGAGCCGCTTCCGCCGCACCGAGATGCTGGCACCCGCGAGGTCGACGTCGCCCCAACGGAGGGCGAACAGCTCGCCCTGCCGCAGTCCGCCCAGGCCGGCGGCGAGCACGAGCGCCCGGTAGCGGTCGGGCACGGCGCCGGCCAGCATCCCGAGCTCGGCCATGGTGGCGAAGCGCTGCTCGGGCGGGTGCTCGACGCCGCCCCGGTCGACGCGGCAGGGGTTCTTGGCGATCACCTCGTCGTTGACCGCCGCCGTGAGGATCTGGCGCAGCCGGGTGTAGGCCTTGGCCGCCGCCGACGGGCTGTGATGGGCCACCAACGCGGCGTACCACTGGCGGACGAGGGCCGGCGTGACGTCGCCCAGGGCCACTGATCCGAGCGCCGGAACGCCCGGGTCGATCTCGCGCAGGACGTGCAGCCGGAGCTGGCTCTCGTAGATCTCCCTCGTGCGCTTGGCCAGGCGGGCGTGGCCGAGGAGCCAGGCGCGGGCGTACTGGTCGAGCGTCGTGCGGCTGGCGAGCGGGTCGACCCAGGTGCCCTTGGCTCGTTCCGTCTCGACGCCGGCCAGCCACCGGGCGGCGTCCGCCTTGGTGGCGAACGACGTCGGTGCCACGACGCTGCGGCCGCCCTCGACCTCGTAGCGGGCCTGCCACCGGCCGGAGGGCAGCTTGCGGATGTTGCCGAACTGGCGGCGCCGGGACATGCCGGGACCCCTTCTCGTCGGTCGGGAGGGGCACGGCCGTTCGAAGCGGGCCGGCGACGCTGAGCGAGATGGTAAGCGGCTACGCCCGCCAGCTACGTCCGGGCGGTCGTTCGGAGGCCTGGGGACGCGCCCGCCGAGACGGGCCGCCCCTCGGCGGCCCTGCCTCCGCCC
>JALYMX010000400.1 GCA_030773495.1 Actinomycetota bacterium
GGCGCGGGCCCTGGCGCCCAGGGCCCCCGACACCATGATCAAGACCTCCACGGCGGCCGCCCTCCTCGCCCTCGTCGAGGAGGACCGGTCCACGGCTCGCCGCCACCTCTGCGCCGGGCTCCGGACGGCGGTACGGGCGGGCACTGACTACTCCCTCTCCCCCGCCGTCGGGCTCCTCGCGCTCCTCCGCCAGCTCGACGGGCCGGGCGACGACGCCCCCGAAGTCGTCCTCCCGGAACGGTCGGTCCACTACCTGTCCGAGGCCTTCCTACGGTTCGCCGCCGCCGTCGCCGAGGGAAGGCAGGGAGACGGCGAGGCAGCGGCCGACCAGGTGGCGGAAGCCGACGCCGCGCTCGGCGATCACCGGTGGTTCCGGCACCTCGGGCGGCGACTCGTGGCCGAGGCCGCCTTGGCCGACGGGTGGGGTGATCCCGTGCCGTGGCTGCGCGAGGCGCTCGACTTCTTCGACGCCCGGAACGACCACCACATCGCGTCCGCGTGCCGGTCGCTTCTGCGGAGGGCCGGCGCGCCGGTGCCCCGCCGGCGGGGCCACACCGACATCCCGGGCGAGCTGCGAGCACTGGGCGTCACGTCCCGGGAGCTCGAGGTCCTCCGGCTGCTGGCCGCCGGCCTGCCCACCAAGGAGATCGCCGCCCGCCTCTACCTGTCGCCGCGCACCGTCGAGCGCCACCTCGAGAACCTGTCGGTGAAGACGGGCGCTGCTCGGCGCTCCGAGCTCGTGGCCTACGCCGCGCGGACGTTGTGACGGCTCTCCGTCCTAATTGGGGTTCGTCATCCCCGAGGATGACGGTTCCAACCCATGTCGGCGCCCGCCTCGCGGGGCACTCTCGGTCACGACACCTACAAGGGAGGAACCGATGAGCTTCGCCCCCGAAGCGCCGACCACCAAGGTGCCGCCGACGCGGGTGGACACCGACACCTGGGTGATCCACCAGGTACAGAACGCCCTCGGTGCGCCCCTCAGCATGTACATGAACTCCATGGTGATCGCCGGCCGAGAGCCGGTGATCGTAGATACGGGTTCGGTCAACAATCGCGACCAGTGGCTGGAGGACGTGTTCGGCGTCGTCGACCCGTCCGACGTCCGGTGGGTCTTCCTTTCCCACGACGACAGCGACCACACTGGCAACCTCGCGCCGGTAATGGAGTGGTGCCCGAACGCGACTCTCGTTTGCAGCTGGGCGATCGTGGAGCGGTTCAGCAACGCCTTCGGGTTCCCGCTCGAGCGGTGCCGCTGGCTCAACGACGGCGAGGTCATCGACGTGGGTGATCGGCGCATCCGTGCGGTCCGGCCACCCGTCTACGACTCGCCGGCGACTCGTGGGTTCCTGGACGAGTGCACCGGCGTCTACTGGGGGGTGGACGCGTTCGCGACGCCATGCCCCGCCGAGCCGGTGCCGACGGTCTCGGACCTCGACCGTGGCTTCTGGGGCGAGGGCATGGCCATGTGCACCCACCACGCCCTCTCGCCGTGGGTCGGGCTCGTCGATCGAGCCCGGTACGCCGCCGAGGTCGAGCGGGTGCGGGCGCTGGGAATGACCAGCATTGCCACCGCCCACAGCCCGCTCATCACTCGGGCCAGGGTGGAGGAGGCCTTCGCGCTGCTTCGCGACATCCCAGACGTGCCGGTGCCCCCGGCTCCGGACCAGAACGTCCTGGACATCATCCTTGCGACGGTCGGGTGACGGCCATGACGTGGATCGAGAACAAGCGCGTCGTCGTCACGGGCGCCACGTCTGGGATCGGCCGGCAGGTGGCGACCACACTGGCCTCGCTCGGCGCCCACGTCGTCCTCGTTTGCCGCGATCGCACGCGCGGTGAGACGGTGGCCAGGGATATCAACCGCTGTGTGGAAGCGGAGCGGGCCAGCGTCATGACGGCCGACACCTCCGACCAGAGCTCCATCCGCGCCTTCGCGCGCCAATACCGCGAGACGTACGGTGCGCTCGACGTGCTCGTCAACAACGCCGGCGTCCTGCTCCGGGAGCGGAGGACGAGCGTCGACGGGAGCGAGCTCACCTTCGCCACGAACGTCCTCGGCTACCACCTCGTCACCACGGAGCTGCTCGACGCGCTCAAGGCCGCGGCGCCGTCCCGTGTCGTGAACGTGGCGTCGACATTTGCCTTCGCCGTTGACATGGACGACCTCCAGTTCGAACGGCGCCCCTATGACGGTCTGACCGCCTACGCCCAGTCGAAGGCGCTCGACCGCATGCTCACGTGGGCCTTCGCCCGGCGGCTCCATGGGGACTCCGTCACTGTGAACGCCATGGCGCCAGGCCTGGTGCTCGGGACTCGCCTCTATCGCGACCTCTCGGAGGAGACGAAGGGCGACCTTGCGCAGTACGGCAGCCGCAGCGTGCCGGAGGGGGCCGACACCGCCGTGTGGTTGGCCAGCACCGCCGAACTCGGCGGTGTGACCGGGCGGTTCTTCGAGCAGGGCACCGAGAAGCCGTGCGAGTTCCGTGACGAGGAGGCCGAAGAGCGCCTCTGGCAGGCGTGCGAACGGCGGGTGGGGCGGCTCGCCCGGAAGGTGTGAGCTGGAGCGCCACATTCGCGGGCCCTGCGACCGGATCGCCGAGTGGTGGACCCCTGCCTTGAGAGGGACCTGTCGTTGTCAGAGCGGAGGAGCCGCCCGACCGCGACCGGACCGCGCTATGGCGTGCCAAGTATCGGCCGCCCTTGCGACCACCTCGCTGGCACCCGGCGAAGTCGGCCGGGACACTGATGGCGCTTCGGCCGACTCGACACGGCGCGTTTCCGAGTTACGAGCGGCCAACGAACGCTGTGGACCGAGCGCTCGACACGATCAAGGTCACCGGTGACCATCACCGGCGACAGGTCGGGACAGTGGCGGTCAGCCCGGCTCCGCCATCACCTCCTGAACGGTGTGGCGGAGTAGGCAGAACTCGTTTCCTTCCGGATCGGCGAAGACCACCCACGTCACGTCTGGGCCCTGACCGACGTCGACCCGCCGGGCGCCGAGGCCCTCGAGGCGGTTAAGCTCCGCATCAAAGCTGGTCCCGTCAGCCCGCAGATCGAGGTGCAGTCGGTTCTTCATCTGCTTGGTCTCCGGCACGGGAAGTATGTCCAGCGTGGGCATGTTTCTGCCCGGTGAGGCCAGGCTGATGCCCTCGTCGCCGTCTTCGACCACGTCCCATCCAAGGACAGCAGCCCAGAAGTCGGCAACGAAACGTGGTTCGACAGCGTCGATGCACACGCAGGAGATCCGAGCAGGCATGGCCACAATGCTGCCACCCGGATCGGAACGCACCGGCCTGAGTTGATCCGCGCTCTCCGAGCGCGGCCAAAAGCCCTCCCATCCCTCGCTGGTCTGGAACGCCTCAGGATCGTCCCCGAACGTCGGCAGAAAGCGTCCCCGAATCTCGGCAACACGGCGTCCCCACACGCCGGGCCTGTCGCGCGCCGCCTTGTACTGCGGACATGGGTCGGTAGCGATGGAGCGAGCATCATCGACAACCCCCGCGAGGGGAATCGGCCGGTCGCTCCGAGAGACTTCTGTCCATTCTGCTGCCGAGCCTCGGCTGAGCGAAACTGGAAGCGACATGCGAGTGCTCGTGTCCACGACCGCCGGCGCTGGCCACTTCGGGCCGCTCGTCCCTTTCGCCCGTGCCCTTGTCCAAACCGGCCACGACGTGCTCGTGGCTGCCCCAGCGTCCTTCGCGCGAGCCGTGGAACGCGCCGGGTTCGCTCATCACCCGTTCGCCGATGCTCCCCGAGAGGAGCTCGAAGCCGTCTTCTCCAGGCTCGCCGGCGTCTCGAACGAAGAGGGGAACAAGGTCGTCGTCGGAGAGGTCTTCGGGCGGATCGACACGCGTGCCGCCCTCCCCGGCATCGAGGCGGTGGTCGAGCGGTGGAGACCCGATCTCGTGCTCTGCGAGAGCTCCGAGTTCGCTTCCTACATCGTCGCCGAGGCGACGGGGATCCCTCACGTCCAGGTCGCCATCGGACTGACGTCGTTTGGTGAGCTCACCCTGCCGGTCCTCGAAGCCCCCCTCACTGAGCTCGGAGCCGAGCCCGGTCTCGCCAGCCTCCAGGCCGCCCCCACGGTGACGCTCGTTCCCGAGTCGCTGGAAGACGGGCCAACGCCCGGCGCGAGGCGCTTCCGCGACGACCCAGGCGTAGGAGCGGACCGACCGCTGCCCGACTGGTGGCCCGGCTCCTCGGACCCGCTCGTCTACGTGACGTTCGGCAGCGTGGCAGCGGGGCTGGGCCTGTTTCCCGACTTGTACCTCGACGTGATCGCCGCCGTCGCCGACCTTCCCGTCCGAGTCCTCCTCACGGTCGGCGACGCCGGTGATCCCGATGCGCTCGGCAGCGTTCCGCGCAACGTGCACGTGGAGCGCTGGTGGCCCCAGACGGCGGTGATGGCTCACGCCGCGGCCATGGTCGGCCACGGCGGGTTCGGTACCACTCTGTCCGGCCTCGCCTCGGGAGTGCCCATGGTGGTTGTTCCGCTCTTCGCGGACCAGCCGCACAACGCTCACCGGGTCGAGGCAATCGGCGCTGGGATGGTGCTCGAGGGTGGCGCGGGGGCGGTCACCGGCCTTGCCGGTGCCCTTCGGCGAGTGTTGGACGACCGGTCCTACCGGGCGGCGGCCAGGCGCGTCGCCGACGAGATCGCCCACCTACCGCCGACCTCGGCGTCGGTGCCATTCCTTGAGCAGCTGGCGCGGTAGGGCGCAGGAGCGGCGCTGACGGTGGCGACGTCGCCTCTGGGTGCCCCCGAAAGCGCGCCCCAAAACGTCGCCGCCTCCCTATCCCACTTCGCCGGCAGAGCGGCGCCATCATGACGTGAACCACTGATTCAAGCCAGGAGGGTCCCCCCGGTTCAGGCGTTGACCCACCGGGCGCCTCGAGGCCGTGGCAAGACGTTCCGCTCCGACGGCCAAACTCGCTTGCGCGACGGCACCGCCTCGGTTCGACTGGACCAGGTGATCTTCTTCGTCATGGTGCGCCGTCGTGGTCCCGGCGCGGCGGTGGGGATGGCACGAGCTCGATAGTCGATGGGCGGAGTGGCTGGTCGCCGAGGCCCGGGTCGCGCCTGGTGCCGTCGTCATCGACGTCGGCGCGGGCCGCGGCGCGCTCACCGCTGCGCTGGTGGAAGCCGGCGCCCGAGTCATCGC
>JALYMX010000401.1 GCA_030773495.1 Actinomycetota bacterium
CCGCCGTCGTGCCGCCGCCTCTCCCCGTCGCCCGGCCGGTCGCCCCGGCGCCAACGCGGGCGCCCGCCCCAACCACGGCGCCGGCCCCGCCGCCCAAGGCCAACCCCGGGCGCACCGGCGTCGCTCCCTACCTCGGCCTCGGCACCTGGGTCGACGTCTACGACTGGAGCACCACCTTCGCCAGGCAGGGGCCGACGGTGTCGCCGGCCGACGTCGACCGCATGGCCGACGCCGGGGTGCAGACGCTGTACATCCAGGCGTCGAAGCACGACTCACCCACCGACGTGCTCGAGCCCGAGCTGCTCCAGCAGTTCCTCGACCGGGCCCGCCAGCGGGGCCTGCGGGTCGTGGTGTGGTACCTGCCGACGCTCGTCGACGTGGGCCGCGACCTCCAGCGGCTCCGGGCGGTGGCCGGCCTGCGCAACGTGGACGGCGTCGCCGTCGACATCGAGGCGCGGAACGTGACCGACGTCAACGAGCGCAACCGCCGCCTGGTCGAGCTGAGCGCCGCCCTGCGTCGCGCCCTTCCGGGCCGAACCATCGGCGGGATCGTGCTGCCCCCGGTGGCCCTCGAGGTCATCAACCCGGCCTACTGGCCCGCCTTCCCGTACCGAGAGATCGCCCCCTATTACGACGTGTGGATGACGATGGGCTACTGGACGAACCGCAAGCAGTCCTCCGGGTACCGCGACGCCTATCGCTACACGAAGGAGAACGTCGACCGGCTCCGCAACAACCTGGGGCTGCCCGACGCCGCCGTGCACCCCATCGGCGGCATCGGCAACGAGACCACGGCGGGCGACGTGGACGGGTACAAGCGGGCCGTCACCGCGGTGCGCGGCATCGGCGGCAGCCTCTACGACTGGGACACGACGGCCGGTGCCATGTGGCAGCACCTGCAGCCCATGCGGGCCCGGTGACGCCGGCGCCCGCGCCCACCTTAGGGAACTGAGCGGGCCCGCACGGCCGGGTGGGGGAGGGGGACGGCCGGTCCCGCCGCCCGGGCATCGAGATAGGCGGCCACCATGGCGTACACGCCGGCCCCCACCAGCGCCGCCAGCTCCTCGCCCAGGTGCCGGTACACCGGCTCGGCGGCCGTGAACGCCTCGGGCGCCTCGGTGCACCACCAGTGGAACTCGGCGCCGCCGGCGCCCCAGTGGCGGCGGTCCCACTGGCGCACCGTGGAGGTGACGTGGCCGTCGTCGGCCACGGCGTCCTCCCGCCGCAGCGGGAGCTGCCAGCACACGTCGGGCTTGAGCTCGAGGGGCCGCCGTCCCTGGCGCAGGGCGGCCACGTGCAGGGCGCAGCCCACCCCGCCGGGGAAGCCGGGGCGGTTGAGGAAGATGCACGCCCCGTCGACCATCCGGGTCACCGTCTCGCCGGCGCGGTTCGTCTTCACCACGCCGCGCCGGCGCCCCTGGGCGCGGAACTGCCAGTCGTCGGCGGTGAGGGTGGCGGCGCTCGCCTCCACCCGCGCCGCGTCGTCCTGCCCGGTGAAGTGGGCGCCGTAGGAGCAGCAGCCCTGGACCAGGTCGGCGGCCGGCCCGGTGAGGACGCCCTGGCAGCCCCGCCCGAAGATGCAGGTCCAGGGGCTCAGCAAGAAGGTGACGTCGAAGACCCAGGTGCGGTCCTCCTCGGGGTCCTCGAAGCTCACCCACTCGTGGGCGTCGCCGGGCGCGTCAGCCACGGGGCGCCTCCGGGGAGAGGGCGCCCAACTCGTGCCACAGCTCGCCGGCGGCCAGCAGCCCCTTCCAGAACTGGTCCATCACCATGCGCTCGTTGGGGGCGTGGAAGCGGTCGTCGGGGAGGCCGACGCCGAGGTACAGCACCGGTGCTTGCAGCACCCGCCCGAGCGCCTCCTCGGGGCCGCTGCCGCCCTCCCGGGTGAACAGTGGGCGGCGCCCCCACACCCGCTCGACGGCCCGGCACAGGGCGGCGACGGCGGGGTGGTCGGCCGGCGTGAGCGCCGGCGCCACCGCGCCCTCGGGGACGACCTCGACGTCGACGGCCTCGGGCACGCGGGCGGCGACCCAGTCGAGGAACGTGGTTGTCACCCGGCCGGGGTCCTGGTCGGCGACCAGGCGGAAGGTGACCTTGCAGTTGGCGATGGCGGGGACGATCGTCTTGATCCCCTTCCCGCCGTAGCCGGCGGTTATGCCGACCACCTCGCAGGTGGGCCGGGTCCATATCCGCTCCAGGGTCGACCGCCCCACCTCCCCCTCCAGCCGGCGCACGCCGGCCTTGGCCTTCCAGTCCTCCTCGGAGAACGGCAGGAGGGCGAGGGAGGCCTCCTCGGCCGGCGTGAGCGGGCGGACGTCGTCGTAGAAGCCGGGCAGCGCCACCCGGCCGTCCTCGTCGTGCAGGGCCGCCACCAGGCGGGCCACCAGGTGGGCGGGGTTGGGCACCGAGCCGCCGAAGGTGCCGGAGTGCAGGTCGATGGTCCCGGTGCGCACGGTGACGTCGAAAGCCACCAGGCCGCGCATGCCCATGCACACCGAGGGCACGTCCGGCGCCCACATCGTGGTGTCGGAGACGACCACGGCGTCGCAGCCCAGGCGGCCGGCGTGGGCCCGCAGCAGCTCCTCGAAGTGCGGGCTGCCCACCTCCTCCTCGCCTTCGACCAGGAACCTGACGTTCACCGGCAGCCGCCCGTCGCGCCGCAACAGGCCGCGTACGGCCTCGATCTGGTAGAGCACCTGGCCCTTGTCGTCCACGGCGCCCCGGGCCCGGCACTCGCCGTCGACCACCACGGGCTCGAACGGCGGCGAGGACCACTCGCTCACGGGGTCGACGGGCTGGACGTCGTGGTGGCCGTAGACCACGACGGTGGGGGCGTCGGGCCCGGCGTGCAGCCAGTCGCCGTAGACGGACGGCGCCCCGGCCGTCTCCAGGACCTCGACGTGCTCGAGCCCGGCGTCGGCCAGCAGCGAGGCGGTGAACTCGGCGGAGCGGCGCACGTCGGCGACGTGGTCCGGCTGGGCGGAGACGGACGGGATGCGCAGCCACTCGAACAGCGTCGACACGATGCGGTCGCGCTCGGCGGCCACGTAGCCGGCCAGGGCCAGGTCGGGAGCGATGGGCGGGAGGCTACCCGGTCGATCGAGGCCCACGAACACGCTCACGCCCGCTCGTGGCGCACCCGCGCCTCGACTCGGGCCAGGGACGGCTCGCCGCCTCCACGAGGACTCGACGTTCGCCCACGTCGTTGCGGTCGGCCGCCCTGACAGCACGAGCGGCGGTCATCGGCCACGCCGGTCGAGCACGTCGCCGGCGGCGGCGAGCAGGCCGATCGTCGAGGACCGCCCCTCCCGGCGCTCGGCGCGAGACTTCCGCCGTGCGCGGGGACGACGCGGTCGACGACGTGCGCGAGCGCCTGCAGTCGGTGGCCGACGACCTGGCCGACCTGGCCCTCGACGCGCTGCGCCGAGCGGTGGACGACGGACCGGAGGCCGCCGGCGAGGAGCGCCGGCTCACCCGGGCCCGGCGGGCCGTGGAGAAGGCCTTGGCCGTGCTGGGGGAACGCTCCGCCGACGACTGACGTGGGGTGGGATCTGCACAGGATCTCCACGTTTCCCGAATGACCGCCTCACACCCGTTCTCTACCGTGGGCCCGTGCCGAGCGTGCTGGTCGTGGAGGACGAGCCGAGCATCGCCGACGCCGTCGTGAGCCGGCTGCGCAGCGAGGGGTTCGAGGCCCACGCCGTGGGCGACGGCGGGCAGGCGGTGGAGCTGTGCCGCCGCCTCCGGCCGGACCTGGTGGTGCTCGACCTCATGCTGCCCGGGCTCGACGGGCTGGAGGTGTGCCGGCGCATCCAGGCCGAGCGGCGCGTCCCCGTGGTGATGCTCACCGCCCGTGACGAGGAGACGGACCTGGTGGTCGGGCTGTCCGTCGGGGCCGACGACTACGTCACCAAGCCCTTCAGCCCCCGCGAGCTGGTGGCCCGCATCCGCGCCGTCCTGCGCCGGGCGGCCGACGCCGAGCAGGGGGCCGTGCTGCACCACGGCGGCCTCGAGCTCGACCACGCCGGCCGGCGGGTGCGGCGAGACGGCCACGAGGTGCACCTCACGCCCATCGAGTTCGACCTGCTGGCCCACCTCCTCGCCCGTCCTGGCGTGGTGTTCCCGCGCGACCAGCTGCTGGGCGACGTGTGGGGCTATGCCGACGGCGCGGGGCCGCGCACCGTCGACTCCCACGTGCGGTCGCTGCGGCGCAAGCTGGGCGACAACGTGGTCCGCACGGTGCACGGCGTGGGCTACGCCCTGGGACTGGACGGCCCGTGACCCGCCGGCCGCTGGATCGCCTCGGCTCCATCAAGCTCAAGCTCGGGGTGGCCATCGTCGTCGCCGTCAGCGTGAGCGCCGTCGTGTCCACCGTGGGATTGCGCCTCGGCGTCGCCATCTGGTTGCGGCCGCTGATCTCGGTGGCCATCGCCCTGGCCCTCGTGCAGGTCCTCGCCCGGGGGATGACCTCGCCGTTGCGGGAGATGGCGGCGGCCACGCGGCGCATGGCCGAGGGGGACTGGGACCAGCGGGTCACGGCGACGTCGGCCGACGAGGTCGGCGAGCTGGCCCGGGCGTTCAACGCCATGGCCGCCGAGCTGGCCGCCGTCGACCGCATGCGCAAGGACCTGATCGCCAACGTCTCGCACGAGCTGCGCACCCCCATCTCCGCCTTGCGGGCCCGCCTCGAGAACCTGGTGGACGGGGTCGAGGCACCCGACCCCAACCTGCTCCGCTCCATGCTCCAGCAGACCGAGCGCCTGGGGAGGCTGGTCTCGCAGCTCCTAGACCTGTCCCGGCTCGAGTCGGGCGCCGTCCCGCTGCGCCGGGACGTCGTGGAGGTGGCGCCGCTGCTCGACGCCGTGGCGACCGAGGCCCGGCTGCAGTCGCCCGGGCGCGACGTCGAGACCGCCGTCGAACCCGCCGGCCTGCGCCTGGTCGCCGACCCCGACCGCGTCCATCAGGTGCTCGCCAACCTGACCGCCAACGCGCTCCGGCACGGGCCGCCGGACGACCCGGTGCGCCTGTCGGCGGCCGCGGATGGCGACGACGTGGTCTTCACCGTGGCCGACGAGGGCCCGGGCATCCCCGACGGCGAGGCCGAGCGAATCTTCGAGCGCTTCTACCGCGCCGATCCCTCCCGGCCCGGCTCCTCGGGTGGCGCCGGGCTCGGCTTGTCGATCGCCCGCTGGATCGTGGATCTCCACGGCGGCGACATCCGCCCGGTCCCCAACCATCCCCGCGGGTGCGCCATGGTGGTCCGCCTTCCCGGCACCGGTCGCGGCTGATGGACCAGGCGGCCCTGCTCGACCCGCCCCCGGGACGGCCACCCGGCCCCCGCCGGCGTCCGGACGGGGCGACGGTTCGGTTGGCCGTGCTGGCGCTGTGCGCCGGCGCGGCGGTCGAGGTGGGGCTGCGGGGAGGCGCGGCCAACGCCGCCGTGGTGGTCGGGATCCTGCTGTCGCTCGTCGCGCTGGTCACCGACGGGCGCCTCGCCCGCCGGGGGGCGCGGTGGCTGACGGCCGGCGCGGTGGTGCCGGCCGCCTTCCTCGCCGTGCGGGCCAGCCCGTGGTTGGCGGCGTCGAACGCGGTGGCGGTCGCCGCCCTGGTCGCCGCCGCCGTGCTCCACTCGCCAGCGGGCTCCCTGCTCGACACGACGCCCCGCCGGCTCCTGCGCCGGGTGCCGCCGGCGGCGAGGCGGGCGCTGGCCGCTCCGGTGCTTCTCGCCCCGCTGGTGCCCGTCGTGCCCGGCCGCACTGTCGACGCCGCCGTCCGTGCCGGGCGCGGTGCCCTGGTGGCGCTGGTGCCGCTGGCCGCCGTGGTCGCCCTGCTGGCCTCCGGCGACGCCGTGTTCGCCCGGTTGCTGGTCCCCGACGTCGACGTGGTGCCGCTGGCCGGCCACGTCGCGCTCGCGGTGGCCTTCGCCCTCGGCGTGGTGGCCCTCGTCGCCGCCGGCGCCGGTGGCGCGGTCGAGGACGCCGGCGTCGAGTCCGGGCGGTTCGGCGCCGTCGAGGTCACCACCATGCTCGCCCTGGCCGCCGGCGTCCTCGGGTTGTTCGTCGTCTCCCAGCTCGTCGCCCTCACCGACGCCGGCCGCCGGCTCGTCGAGGACGCCGGGATGACGCCGGCCGCCTACGCCCGCAGCGGCTTCTTCCAGCTGTGCTGGGCCACCGCCGTGCTCGTGGCCTTCCTCGGCCTGGTGCGGGCCCTTGCCGCGCCCGAGGCCCTCGCCCGTGGCGCAGTTCGCCTGCTGGCCGGCGGGGTGCCGCTGCTCGCCCTCGGGCTGGTCGCCGTCAGCCTGCGGCGGATGGCGCTGTACGACCGGGCCTTCGGGCTCACCATGCTGCGGCTGTGGGTGGTGGGCGCCGTGGTGTGGCTCGGCGTCGTCCTGGTGATGATCGCCGTGCGCAACCTGGGTGTGGGGGCGGGACGGGCGTGGGTGGCGGGTGGCGCCGGCGCCGCCGCCCTCGTCCTGGTGGTGCTGGCCGACCTGGCCGACCCCGAGGCCTTCGTCGTGCGCCACAACGTGGCGCGGGCGAGCAGCGGCGCGCAGCTCGACGTGTCCTACCTGGGGCGGCTCTCCGACGACGCCGTGCCCGCCCTCGCCGGCGCCCTCGCCGACGCCCGCCCCGGGCCGGAGGTGGACGCGCTGGCGGCCGCCCTCCGCTGCGGGGAGGAGCGAACGGGGGCGAGGGCGCTCAACCTGGCGGCGCGGAGGGCCGCCGCGGCGCGGCGCGAGGTGTGCCGAGGGCCGTAGGCAGAACGGGATGGGTCCCGCCGCCGACCGGTTCTGTGAACGTCCACGCCCGCTCAGCGGGCCGGAACCGTCACAGAACGGGTGGGACGGCGTCGGGGACGCTCGGGAGCCGGTTGAGGCGGTCGATCAGGGTGCGCAGCCGGCCCAGGCTGATGCGGTCGAAGCGCAGCACGATGCGCGGGAGGTCGAGGTGGTCGTCGTCGGCCACCTCGGCGGGGAGGGGCGGCGACGCCTCGATCGTCCCGCCCTGGCAGATGTCGGTGAACTCGTCGGCGAGGGCGGTGAGCTCGTCGGGGGTGGGGGGGAACCGCAGCCGCAGCACCAGGCGGTCGCGCACGACCCGGCGGGAGTGGTAGTTGCGGTAGAAGTGGAGGATCTCCTCGGCCGCGTCGCGCACGTCGTCAGTCACCCGGTACAGCGCCCGGTCCTCGGGCGAGACCAGGCCCCGAGCCAGGACCTCCTCGTCCATGAACCGCTCCCACGCCTTCCAGTAGGTGCCGTGGCGCACGTCGAGGAGCACGATGGGCGACGGGTCGGCCTTCCCCGTCTGCATGAGGGTCAGCAGCTCGAGGGCTTCGTCGAGGGTGCCGAACCCGCCGGGGAGGACCACGAAGCCGGACGACTCCTTGAGGAGCATCAGCTTGCGGGTGAAGAAGTACTTCATCTCCACGAGCTTGGGGTCGCCGGCGATGAAGGCGTTGGCCCCCTGCTCGAAGGGCAGGCGGATGTTGATGCCCATCGACTGCTCGCGTCCGGCCCCCTCTAGCCCGGCGGCCATGATGCCGGGGCCGGCGCCGGTGACAACCATCCACCCCTGCTCGGCGAGGAGGGCAGCAGTGTTCCGGGCCTGAGCGTACAGAGGGTCATCCGGCAGCGTGCGGGCCGACCCGAACATCGTGATCTTCGGCACGTCGCCGTACGGCTCGAAGATTCGAAAGGCGCTGCCCATCTCACGGAGGGCCGAGTTCGTGATCTTGAGGTCGAGGCGGTCGAGATCGTCGGTGGCCATCTGTGCAACCGTGGCCAGGATCTCGTAGATCTGGTCGCGGTTGTTGCGGGTGCCCAGCTCGTCGAGCAAGTCGACGAGCTTCTCGTCGACAACTTCGTTGCCACTTCCTCGTCGTGAAGGCTTCGTAGTCATTTCAGGTCAGCCTTGCACGTACAGACGCGTCCCCGCTCACGTGCCGTCCTGCTCTTATGGCGAGACGGTTGCCCAAGAGGTACGAAGCGAAGCATGATGACGGCCATGAAGT
>JALYMX010000402.1 GCA_030773495.1 Actinomycetota bacterium
GCGCAGGGCGGCGTCGAGCACGTGGGCCCGCACGTTGGCCAGCGGGCGGCCGATGGCCGGGGAGGAGCGGTCGGCGACGGCGCACCACAGCGCGTCCACCGTGCACTCGGTGGGGCCGTAGAAGTTGTAGGCGCGGACCGCCGGTGCGGCGGCGCGCAGGGCGGACCACAGGGCGGCGCCGGCCGCCTCGCCCCCGAAGGTGACGACGGCCGGGCGGTGCCGGCCGGCGTCGAGGAGGCCGGCGGCCAGCAGCGGCGCGAGGTGGGACGGCGTGGTGTCGACGACGTCGATGCGCCGGCCCCGGACCTCCTCCACCAGCCTCTCGGGGTCGAGGCGGACCTCGTCGCCCATGAGGTGCAGCTCGTGGCCGGCGACCATCCACAGCACCGGCTCCCAGAAGGCGTCGAAGACGGCGGGCGCCACCAGTGCCGCCCGCAACCGCCGGCCTCCGGCCGCCCGCACCTCGGGGTCGACGAGGTCGGCGAGCTGGGCGTGGAACAGGTTGGTGAGGGCGCCATGGGGCACGACCACGGCCTTCGGCGCCCCCGTGGACCCCGACGTGGAGATGACGTAGGCCGGGGTGTCGAGGCCGAGCGGGCGGGCCCCGTCGCCGTCGCCGAGGTCGCCCGCCCCACAGCGGGCCAGCTCGGCTCGCACCGAGGGCTCGTCGAGCACGAGCGGCCGGCAGCCGTCGGGAAGCACGCCGGCGGTGGCGCGGGTGGCCACCACGCCGGCCGGACGGGCGTCGGCCAGCTGGCGGGCCAGTCGCTCGGCCGGGTCGTCGGTGTTCAGGGCCAGGACGGCCGCCCCCGCCTTGAGCACGGCGAGCAGGCCGACGACGAGCTCCTCGGTGCGCGGGAGGGCCAGGGCCACCACGTCCTCGGGGCCGGCACCGGTACCGGCCAGGAGCCGGGCCAACCGGTTGGCCCGGGCGTTCAGCTCGGCGTAGGTGAGCGCCGTCCCCCCGGCCACCAGGGCGACGTCGGCCGGCCGGCGGGACGCCTGCGCCTCGAACAGCTCGGGCAGCGTCACGACGGGAACATCCCGCACCGGCCCGTATCCGTCGGCCAGCAGGCCGGCCCGCTCTTCGGCCGGCACGACCTCGACGGCGCCCACCGGCCGCTCGGGCCCGGCAACGAGCGCCTCGAGGGCCCGGGCCACCCATCCGGCGATGCGGTCGGCCAG
The DNA here is from genome assembly GCA_030773495.1 of Actinomycetota bacterium. Classification (GTDB taxonomy): domain Bacteria; phylum Actinomycetota; class Acidimicrobiia; order Acidimicrobiales; genus JALYMX01. The sequence goes on from JALYMX010000402.1 coordinate 1,186, forward strand.
GCCCGGCTCGACCAGGCCGGGTCGGTGGGCCAGGCGCAGGGTCAGCCGCCGGCCGGGCACCACGCTCAGGCACAGTGGGTAGTGGGTGGCGTCGCGCCGCTCCACGGCGCGCACGGTGAGGGGGCCGGCACCGGCGAGCCCGTCGGCGTCGAGCGGGTAGTTCTCGAACACCACGAGCGTGTCGAACAGCGGGCCCACCCCCACGACCTGCTGGATGGCGGCCAGGGGCACGTGGTGGTGCGCCATCAGCTGTGCCTGCTCGGCCTGGAGGCCGGCCAGCCAGGAGGCGACGGGTGCGCCCGGTTCCACCCGCACCCGCACCGGGACGGTGTTCACGAACAGCCCCACCATCGACTCCACCCCGGCCAGCTCGGCCGGCCGGCCGGCCACCGTCGCCCCGAAGACCACGTCGTGGCTCCCGGTGAGCATCCCGAGCACCATCCCCCACGCGCCCTGCACCACGGTGTTGAGCGTCAGCCCGTGGTGCCGGGCGAAGGCGCGCACCTCGGCCGTCGCGTCCTCGTCGAGGTCGACCTCGCTGACGCGCTCGGGCCCGGTCACCCGGGTCGCCCCGGTCACCGCCGCCGCGTCGACGCCGCACACCACCGTCGGCTCGGACAGCCCGGCCAGCGCCCTGCCCCACGCGGCCAGCGAGGCGGCCCGGTCCTGATCGGCGGCCCACGCCAACCAGTCGCGGTACGGGCGCACGGGGGCGAGGCCGGTGCCCTCCCCGCCGGCGTGGAGGGCGAGCAGCTCACGCACCAGCACCGGCAGCGACCACCCGTCGACCACCAGGTGGTGGACGGTGAGCACCAGCAGAAAGCGCTGCGGCCCGAGGCGCAGCAGCGCCAGGCGCAGGAGCGGCGCCTCCCCCGGGTCGAAGGGCCGTTCCCGTTCCTCGTCGGCGATCCGCCGCGCCCGCGCCTCCTGGTCCGGCCCGGCGGCCACGTCAATGACCTGCACGTCGAGCGGGGCGTCGAGCACGACGACCTGCACCGGCGTCCCCTCGGCGGTGTGGCGGAAGGCGGCGCGCAGGGCCGGGTGGCGGCGCAGCACGGCGCGGGCGGCCCCGGAGAGCGCCGCGGCGTCGACCGGCCCGTCGAGGTCCAGGAGGAGCTGGACGACGTAGGCGTCCCCGCCCCCGGCGTCGACGCCGGCGTGGAACAGCAGGCCCTCCTGGAGAGGCGCCAGCGGCAGGACGTCCTCGACGTCGGGCGCGGCGGCGCCCAGCCGGGCGGCATCGGCGGGATCGAGCACCACCAGCGGGGCGTCGGGCC
>JALYMX010000403.1 GCA_030773495.1 Actinomycetota bacterium
GCCGGGCACCGTCCGCAGCACGTCGGCGGCGTCGGCGGGCCCGGCGGCGCCGGCGGAACCGGCGGAGCGGAACGGCCCGAGCGGGTGGTCGGCCACGACGGCGCTCATGCCGTAGTTCTCCGCCTTCCAGGCCCCGCCGCTGTAAAAGCACCAGTAGCGGCCGCCGTGCTTGCGCACGAACGGGCCCTCCACCGTGTACCAGTCCCACACCCGGTCGTACCAGCGCCGCTGTCGCTCGAACAGGTGCCACTCGGCGTGCGGGCGCAGGACGATCCTCGGCTCGCCGGCCAGGCGGGTCATGCCGAGGAGGCGGTCGACGACCACGCCCGTGCCCACCGGCTCGCCCTCCAGGAAGTCGCGGCTGTAGAACAGGTACCACTGCCCGTCGTCGTCGAGGAACGGGTGGGCGTCGATGGTGAAGGCGTCCTCGGGGTCGAGCACCCCCAGGTCCTCGTCGAACGGCCCGGTGGGCGAATCGCCGGCCGCCACCCGCACCTGGTGGCCCTCTCCCTCGAAGCCGCCGGTGGAGTAGTAGACGAAGAACCGCCCGTTGTCGTACGCCACCTCGGGCGCCCAGTGGGCGAGGCCGGTCGGCGGCCGGCCGATCGCCTCGCCGGCCTGCTCCCACGTCACCAGGTCGGTGGAGCGCAGCACGGGCAGGGCGGCGCCGTGCTCCGGCGTGCCGTAGGCGTAATAGGCGCCGTTCCACTTGAGCACGAAGGGATCGGCCAGGACCTCGGGGTGGACCGGGTTGCGGAACGTTCCCGTCAAGGCGCGGCCCCTTCCCGGGCCCCGGCGGGCGCAAACCGGGCCGCCGCAGCCCGCCCGGATTTGGGCGCCGGCCGGCGACCAGACCAGACTCGGGCGCCGTGGGCACGACGCAGAAGCGGGTGGCGGTGGTGGGCGCCGGCTGGGCGGGCGCGGTGACGGCCCAGCGCCTCGCCGAGGGCGGCATCGCCGTCGAGGTGTTCGAGCGGGCCCAGAACGTCGGCGGGCACTCGCGCAGCGAGGTGCTCAACGGGGTGGTCTACGAGCCCAACGGCGCCCACATCTTCCACACGTCCAACCCCGACGTTGCCGACTACGTCGGCCGCTACGGGCTGCGCCGGCCGTACGAGCACTGCGTGGTGACGCAGGTGCACCTCGACGGTGAGGACGAGCCCAGGCTGCTGTCGTGGCCGCCCCAGGTGGACGAGCTGCGCGAGCTCCCGATGTGGCCGACGATCGAGCGCGAGCTGGCCGAGCTGCCGGACCAGCCGTCCGGCGACGACTTCGAGACCTTCGTGGTGTCGCTGATGGGGCGCACGCTGTACGACCTGTTCATCAGGGACTACACAGCGAAGCAGTGGGGACGCCCGGCCACCGACCTGTCGAGCAGCTTCGCCCCCAAGCGGGTCGAGCTGCGCAACGACGGCTACCGGCGGCTGTTCCGCGACCGCTGGGAGTTCTTCGCCTCCGAGGGCGTCAACAGCGTCATCGAGGCCGTCCTGCGTGACGTGGCCGTCACCTGCGGGACCGAGGTGAGCCTCTCCGACCTGCAGGAGATGGAACGCGACGTCGACGCCTTCGTGGTCACCGCCCCGCTCGACCGGCTCCTCGGCCGTGACGGGGAGCTCGAGTGGCGGGGCGTGCACCTGCGGTCGCGGTACGTGCCCGTGGAGGCACCGGAGGCCACGCTCACCGCGGCGTACGTCGTCAACTGGCCGGACGCCCGGTACCCGTACACGCGCACCATCGAGACCAAGCACGCCACCGGCCAGCGCATCGGGGGCACGGTGGTCAGCGAGGAGTACCCGGGCTCGCCCGCCCGCCACTATCCGGTGCCCACCGTCGACAAGCGCTTCGAGGCGTTCAACGACCGGTACAAGGCCGAGATCCGCGAGGCCTTGGGACGGCCGGTCTACTTCTGCGGGCGACTGGCCAACTACCTCTACATCAACCAGGACCAGGCCATCGAGCAGGGCTTCACCTGCTCTTCCGAAGTCCTCGCCGATCTCACCAGCTGAGCGGGGGCGCCGGCTCGGCGCCGAGCGCCTCCACCAGTGAAGGCTGGAGCACCCGGCGGTTGGTGGCCAGGGCGGCATCGAAGCCGGCGATCTCGAGCAGCAGGCGGGCCGACGGCTCGGCCGCGGCCTCGAGCTGGCGGCGCACCTCCGCCGCCCCTTCCTCGAGCAGCGGGCGGTTACCCTCGGCCAGCGCCAGGACGCCGTCGGCCAGGCGCCGCAAGGCCTTGAAGTGCCCGTCGAGCACCGCCGAGCACGGCGGGCGGGCGGCGGCGGCGAGGCGCTGGAGTCCGACGTCGGGCGGGAGGTCGAGCTCGGCGGCGCCGGCGGCCACGGCCACCGCCCGGCTCAGCTCCAAGTCACCGAGCTCGTCGACGACCGTCTCCATCTCCCGGCTCGAGTGGCCGAGCCACCCCCACGCGCCGGCCTCGAGCAGCAGGCGCTCCTCCTCCAGCTTGAACCAGAGCACCTCCATGACGTCCCGCTCGCGCCAGAGAACCGACGACAGCTCGGTCAGAGCCACGGCCGCTCGTCCTCCACGGCTGCACCATCGGCCGGCAGGGACCGCGCGTAAGCGGTTTCCGCGCCCTGACGAACTGGCTAGCTGAGCAGGCCCAGGGCCACCGCCCGGGCCATCGCCTCCTGGCGGCCGGTGACCCCGAGCTTCACGTAGATGTGGGCCAGGTGCGACTTCACCGTGGCCGGCGTGACGAACAGCGCCTCGGCGATCTCTCGGTTCGACCGCCCCTCGGCCAGCCGGGCCAGCACCTCGAGCTCTTTTCGGGTGAGCGCCTCCCCGCGCGCGGCACCCGGCCCGGTCGCCCCCTCGTCCGTGGCCGCCACGGGGGCGAGCACGCCGACGAGCAGCGACAGCAGGGCCGGGGCGACGACCCGCTCGCCGGCACCCACCCGCTTCACCGCGTCCACCAGCTCGGCGGGCCCGACGGAGCGGGGCAGGAGCGCGTCCACCCCGGCGCCCCGCAGGTCGCCCAGGTCCTCCCTGGCGATCTGGTCGATGAGCACCAGCAGTCGCGGCGGCTGCGGGAGCGCCTTCGCCCGCCGGGCCGACTCGCCGGCGGGAAGGTCGCGGTGGGCCCCGAGTACGAGGTGGGTGACGCCGTGGGCGCCGGCCAACCGCACGCCCTCCTCCCCGTGGGCCACCTCGGCGACGACGGCGACGCCGGCGGCACGCAGGGTCTGGGCCATGCCGAGGCGCACCAGCGGCCATTCATCGACCACCACGGCGGTGGACTGGCCGGCCGCGCCCACCGCGTCCACTGTACCTTCGGCCCCTTCGCACCCCTTTGCCCTTCGGTGGCTAGTCGCCCGGGCCCCCGCGTCATGGCCCGAACGGGTGGGGCGGCGGCGGAAGATCAGCCACCCGGGCGATGCGTGGGGGTGACGGTTTCGCCGACCTTTCCTTCGTGGCAACCATTTGGGCGGACAACGACCGCCGCCAACTCGAAGAAGCCCTCGTCCGCGACCACCTGGTGCTCGTCGACTACGCCGTCAACCATCTCGTCGGTCGGCTCCCCCGGCACGTCTCGCGTGACGAGCTGGTGTCGGCGGCCATGTCCGGGCTGGCGCAGGCGGCGCGGGCCTTCGACCCGTCGCGCGACATCAGCTTCGACCACTATGCCTCCGCCCGCATCCGCGGCGCGCTGCTGGACGAGCTGCGGGAACGGGACTGGGCCAGCAGGAGCGTGCGCACCAAGGCCCGCCGGATGCTGGCCGCCACCGACGAGCTCACCGCCGAGCTGGGCCGCCCGCCCACCACCGCCGAGCTGGCCGAGAAGCTCGAGCTGGCGCCGAAGGCCGTCCACGCCCTGAACAGCGATCTCCACCGCTCGGTGGTCCTCAACTACGAGTCGATGGTGAGCGACGGCGCCGGCGAGTGCACACTGCCCGCCGACGAGCGCAGCCCCGACGTGGTGCTGCTCGAGCGGGAGCGGCGCGCCTACCTCCTCGACGCCGTCTCCGCCCTTCCCGAGCGGCTCCGCTACGTCGTGGTGGGCTACTTCTTCGAGGAGCGGTCCATGCAGGAGCTGGCCGACGAGCTGGGCGTGAGCGCCTCTCGGGTCTCGCAGATGCGGTCGAAGGCACTCTCGCTCCTGAAGGACGGCATCACCTCGCAGCTCGACCCCGACGAGGCCCCGCTCTCGGCGCACAGCCCCCGCGTGGCCCGGCGGCGGGCCGCCTACGTGGCGGCCATCGCCGCCGCCTCCGACTTCCGCGAGCGGGTCAGCGGGCAGCGATCCACGGCGGGCAGTCACCTCACCACCGTCGTCCCGGCCTAGACATCCCCCGGCGTCGTTCTCCGACGCCTGGCGCCCGCCTGGCGGGCCGCAACCTTCAGCAAACGGCCTCAGGGGACAGCGACGGTGTTCGTCGGCGCCGGGTCGCTCAGCGCGTCGGGAAGGGGCTCGGCGTGGACCAGCGTGAGCCGACGGGTGGCCCGGGTGAGCGCCACGTACAGCGCCCGCAGGCCCTGGGCCGACTCGACCACGAGGCGGGCCGGCTCGACCACCACCACGGCGTCGAACTCCAGCCCCTTCACCATGCCGACGGGCACCAGGGTGATCGGCGCCTCCAGCCCGTCCCGGTCAGCGCGCCCGAAGGGGGCGCCGGCGGCGGCGAGGGCGGCGGCCAGCTCCTCGAGCAGTGAGGGGGCGGTGATCACGGCGACGGTGCCCGGCGCGACCCGGCCGGACTCCTCCACCGCCGTGTGGACCACGGTCGCCACCAGGCCGGCGGCGTCGACGGCGAGGACGGCCGGCGGGACCCCGGTGGAGCGCACCGAGCGCGGCGGACGCAGGTGGGGCGCGGTGACGCGCAGGACGCGACCGGCCAGGTCCATCACCTCGGCCGGCGTGCGGTAGTTCACGCTGAGCTCCACGACCCGCGGCGGGCGGAACCGGGGCAGGTCGGCGGTGACGTCGTCCCAACGCGACGGCGCCCGGGGGCCGGTGGCCTGGGCCACGTCGCCCACCACCGTCATGGACCCGGAAAGTGACCGGCGGGCCAGCATGCGCAGCTGGAGCGGGGTGAGGTCCTGGGCCTCGTCCACCACGATGTGGCCATAGCAGCGGATCTCGCCGCTGCGGCGGGCCCCCGGGCGCCGGGGGCCGAGCAGGACACGGGCCTCGTCGAGCAGCGGGAGGTCGCCCGCGGTCCAGGGGATCTCCTCGAGGGTCGGGCTGCGCCGGCGCGCCAGGGACTCCACCTCGTGGTCGCCCAGCAGGCCCCGTGCCGCCAGGCGGAGCAGGGGCGGCGCCCCGTAGAGGTCGTGCAGCAGCTCCTCGGGCGTGAGCACCGGCCACATCCGGTCGAGGGCCTCGGCGACCTCGGGGAGCGACCGCACGGTGCGCCACAGCTCCGCCTCGCCCACCTGGCCCCTCGCCACGGCGCCGACGGCGTGCTCGTCGTCGTCGGCCACGCCCATCCCGGCGCGCTGCCTGCGGTCCACGGCCTCCCGGTACTGGCGGTGCAGCAGCGAGGCCACGAGTGCCTCCACGTGGCGCCGCCGGGCGTTGTGCGTGCCCGGCCGGCGGGCCGCTGCGGCCACCGCCCGCTCGCTGTCCTCTCTGCGGAGGCGGAGCAGGAAACCCTCGAAGCCCACCTCGACGTCGTGGCGCAGCGGGCGCTGGCGCCCCCGGACGGCGCGGGCCACCACCCGGACCATGCGGGGATCAGCCTTGACGGCGGCGGCCAGCGGTCGGTCGGTGCCCCGTACCCGCACCTCGGACACCAGCCCCTCGATGGTGGTCAGGGCGACACCGCTCTCGCCGAGCGACGGGAGGACCTGCTCGATGTAACGGAGGAACAGCGGGTTGGGCCCCACCACGAGCACGCCCTGGCGCTCGAGCGGGAAGCGGTGGGTGTAGAGGAGGTAGGCGGCGCGGTGCAGCGCCACCGCCGTCTTCCCCGTGCCCGGCCCGCCCTGCACGACGAGCACGCCGGGGAGCTCGGCGCGGATGACCTCGTCCTGCTCCTTCTGGACGGTGGCCACGATGTCGCGCATGTGCCCCGACCGCGCCCGCTCCAGGGCGCCGAGAAGGGCGCCCGACCCCGCCGCCGCCCCGTCGCCGTCGGCGCCGTCGACGCCGCCACCCGGAGCGTCGAGCACGCCGAAGACCTCGTCCTCGATCCCGACCAGCCGCCGGCCCTCCGTGGCGAAGTGGCGCCGCCGGCGCAGGCCCATCGGGTCGACGCCGGTCGCCCGGTAGAACGGCTCGGCGACGGGGGCCCGCCAGTCGACGACCAGTGGCTCGAGGTCGTCGGCGGACACGGCGAGGCGACCGATGTGGAAGGTCTCCCCGTCCTCCCGGTCGATGCGGCCGAAGCACAACGACTCCCGCCCGACATCGAGCTGCTCGAGGCGCTGGAGCGTGGCCCGCACCACGACGTCGCGCTCGGCCAGCGACTGCGGCGTGCCACCCCGCTGGCGCAACACCGAGTCGAGCAGCTCCTGGGCCCTCGCGCGCATCGACTCCACCCGCTCGTAGGCTCGGTCGATGTAGGCCTGCTCTTCCTGCAGGTCGGGATGAGAGGCCACGCACTCCTCTTCGACGAAAGGCCTCACCCGCTCGCGCGGGACGTTCGAGTGTAGTGGCCCGAGGGCCGGCGCCGTTCCCGAGGAGCCGGAAGGCCATAAGGTCCGCCGTGTGGCCGCCGACGCCGAGGCTCCGTTCCTCCTGGCCTGCCGAGGGCGGCCGGCGCCCCACGTCCCCGTGTGGTTCATGCGCCAGGCCGGCCGATCGCTGCCCGAGTACCGCGCCATCCGGGGCACCGGCAGCATCCTCGAGGTGATCCGCCAGCCCGACCTGGCCGCCGAGATCACGTTGCAACCGGTGCGCCGCTACGGCGTCGACGCCGCCATCCTCTACTCGGACATCGTCGTGCCCGTCGCCGCCATCGGGTTCGGTGTCGACGTGGTGGCGGGGGTGGGCCCGGTGGTGCGGGAGCCGTTCCGCAGCAAGGACGACCTGGGCCGGCTCCGCCCCCTCGAGCCCGACGCCGACATCCCCTACGTCCTCGAGGCCGTCCGCCTGGCCGTGGCCGAGCTGGACGTCCCCCTCATCGGCTTCGCCGGCGCGCCGTTCACGGTGGCCAGCTACCTGGTGGAGGGCGGCCCGTCCCGGACCTACGCCCGAACGAAGGTGCTGATGCACGCCGACCCTGCCACCTGGTCGGCCCTGCTCGACGCGCTGGCCGACCTGGCCGTCGCCACCCTGCGGTCCCAGGTGGCCGCCGGCGCCTCCGCCGTGCAGGTGTTCGACAGCTGGGCCGGCGCCTTGTCCCCCGACGACTACGCCGAGCTGGTGCTACCGGCCACCCGCCGGGTGTTCGCCGGGCTGGCCGACCTCGACGTGCCCACCATCCACTTCGGGGTGGGGACCGGGGAGCTGCTCGGGCTCATGGCCGAGGCGGGGCCCCACGTGGTCGGCGTGGACTGGCGGGTGCCGCTCGACGTGGCCCGGGGGCGGGTGGGCCCGGGCAAGGCCGTCCAGGGCAACCTCGACCCGGCGGTGTGCCTGGGGCCGTGGGACGTGGTCGAGGCCGAGGTCCGCAAGGTGCTGGCCCGCAACGGGGGGCATCCGGGTCACGTGTTCAACCTGGGCCACGGCGTGCTGCCGGACACCGACCCGGCGATCCTCGAGCAGGTGGTGGAGCTGGTGCACGCCGGTGGGTGAGGCCCCCGTCGGCGTGCTCGTGATGGCCTACGGCACGCCGGCCTCGCCGGCCGACGTGGAGGCGTACTACACCCACGTCCGCCGGGGGCGACCACCGACGCCCGAGCTGCTGGCCGACCTGCGCCGCCGCTACGACGCCATCGGCGGGACGTCCCCGCTGGCTGCCCGCACGTGGGCCCAGGTCGACGCCCTCCGGGAGTCGCTCGGCTCGGGCTTCGTGGTCACCCTGGGCCAGAAGCACGCCGCGCCGTTCGTGGAGGACGCCGCCGCCGAGCTCCTCGCCGCCGGGGCGCGCCGCGTGGTCGGCCTGGTGCTGGCGCCGCACTACTCGGCGCTCAGCGTGGGCCAGTACCACGAGCGGGCGGCCGCCGCGGTGGCCGGGGCGGCCGGCGGGGCTCGCTACCTTCCCATCCCCTCGTGGCACCTCGAGCCGGTGCTGGTGGAGCTGCTGGCCCAGCGGGTCGTCTCCGCCCGGGCCACCCTGGCGGCGACGGCCACCGTCGAGACGCTGTTCACCGCCCACTCCCTGCCCGAGCGGGCCCGCCTCCTCGACGACCCGCCGTACCCCGAGCAGCTGGCGGCGACGGCCTCGGCCGTGGCCGGGCGCGCCGGGCTGGACCGGTGGCGGGTGGCGTGGCAGAGCGCCGGCCGGACGGCCGAGGCGTGGATCGGGCCGGACCTGCTGGAGGTCCTGCGCGCCCTGCCGTCGGAGGGGGTCGACGCCGTCGTCGTGTGCCCCGCCGGCTTCGTGTCGGACCACCTCGAGGTCCTCTACGACGTGGACATCGAGGCCCGGCAGGTGGCGGACGGGGCCGGGCTCTCGCTGGCCCGCACCGCCTCGTTCAACGACGACCCCGCCTTCGTGGCCCTGCTCGCCTCGCTGGTGCACTCGCGTCTCGAGGACGGGCCCGCCGCCGCGTGAGCGACGTCACCGTCGCCGTCGTCGGGGGCGGCATCACCGGGCTGGCGGCGGCGTGGGAGCTGGCCGGCGCCGGCGCCCAGGTGACCCTGTTCGAGGCCAGCGAGCGCCTCGGCGGCCGCATCCGCACCGAGGAGGTGGGCGGCCGCCCCGTCGACCTGGGCCCCGACGCCTTCCTCGCCCGCGTCCCCGACGCGGTGGCGCTGTGCGAGGAGCTCGGCCTGGCCGGCGAGCTGGTCCACCCGGCGGCCGAGGGTGCTGCGCTGTGGACGGGGGGTCGCCTCCGCCGGCTGCCCGCCGGCCTGGTGATGGGCGCCCCCACCCGGCCCCGGCACCTCGTCGAGCTCGTGCGGGCCAGTCTGCTG
>JALYMX010000404.1 GCA_030773495.1 Actinomycetota bacterium
GTTCCGCTCCGGGGCCCTCGCTCGCTCTGCGTCCTGCGCTGCCTTTGTACTGAGGAGAACCAGTGGATTCGCTGATCCGTTACCTTCGCTCCCATCGCTGGGCCCAGGCGGGCCTGTCCGGCCTGTCGCTCGTGCTGCTCCTGGCGGCAGTGGGGCTGCTCGGGTATCCCGTCTACACCAACTTCTATCAGGACCGCGTCCAGGGCCGGCTCGACCGCGAGATCGCCAGCCCCGAGCACGTGCAGCGGTACCGCACGGGCAAGCTCAAGGACGGCGACGCCCTCACCCGTTTGAAGATCCCGGCCCTCGGCGTCGATGTGGTGGTCGTGGAGGGCACGTCGGCCAGCGCGCTGCGAGCAGGGGCGGGGCACTACCCGGAGACGCCGCTGCCGTGCGACCCGGGCAACGTGTCGATCGCCGGCCACCGCACCACCTACGGCCGGCCGTTCGCCAACGTCGACCGCCTCAAGAAGGGCGACACGATCATCCTGGAGACGCCGATCGGGTCGTGCACCTACGAGGTGGACCGGGCGCCGTTCATCGTCCAGCCCACCGACTTCTCCGTGGTCGCCAACGACCCGACGAGTCGTGCCCTCACCCTCACCACGTGCCACCCGAAGGGGTCGGCCAAGGAACGGCTGATCGTGAAGGCCGTGATGACCAAGGGCCCGGTGGCCAGGGCATGAGCACGCTCCGCCGCTCGGCGGTCCTCGGCGGCGCGCTGGCCCTGTTGTCCGCCCTCTCCCTCGCCGCGCCGGCGCTGGCCGATGCGCCGAGCATCACCTTCACCTCGCCCGGCGGCGACGACCCCGTTCGGGTCTCCGACCCCACGATCGCCGCCCGGGTCGCGATGCAGAACGGCGGCACCGTGGTCAGACAGGTGGAGCTGAGTGTGCAGCAGCTCGACACGAACCGGGCGCCGCTCACTGCTGCTGTCGACGGCAACCGGCAATCGAGGCAAGACGTCGCCTTCCGCGTCGCCCTGCCCTTCAACGGAAGGTACAGGGCGACGCTGAAGGCATGGGGCGCCGATCCCCCGTTGTTCGGCACCTTGGAGGACGGCGAAGTGGAGTCCACCTCCCGGAGCCGGGAGTTCCTCGTCGCCGCCCCGCCCGCGCCGCCCCGGGACGTGAAGGCGGTCGTGGACGAAGCGACCCGCACCGTCACGCTGACCTGGAAGGCCAACGACGAAGGCGACCTGATCGGCTACATCGTGCAGCGGGCGGCGGGAGACGGCCCCTTCGCCGACGTCGGCACCGTCACCAAGACCGACCGCCCCACCTACCGCGACTCGGGCACGGCCGAGGCGGGTGGGGTCTACCGCTACCAGGTGGTCGCCGTGCGCAGTGACGGCGTCACCAGGGACAAGGGCATCAGCTCCGATCCCTCGGCGGTGACTCCGGAGGCCACGGCCAACGTCCCCGGCCCGCCGGCGCCGCCATCGGGCACGCCGGGCACCACCGTCGTCGCCAGCACGCCGGGTTCGTCGACGCCCGGTACCACCACGGCGGCAGCTTCCAAGAACCCCGGGGCGCTCACCACCTCGGGCAGCGTCGACCTGTCGGGCTTCAAGACGCTCCAGTCGCAGGCCCAGGCCCGCGCCGCGACGCCGCGGACGACCAGGCCGGCCGACACCGGGTTCAAGAGCACGCTGCCGTTCGCCACGACGCAGCCGCAGGAGGAGGGCGAGGTCGCCGAGGAGGGAGGCGAGCTCGGCGAGGTCGCCGCTGACTCGCCGCAGTTCCGGGAGCTCGGCACCGAGGACGACGGGAGCCGGCGCCAGGAGTCGCTGGCCTTCCTGGCCGCCGGGCTGCTCGCCACCGTGCTGCTCATGCACGTGCTGTGGATCAAGAGCGAGGTCAAGCGCACGCCACTGGAGCCGTTGGCCCCCGAGTGAGCCCTTACCCGGCCCGGTGAAGGTGCCGGCGCGGCGGCGGCGCGGATAGCGTCTCTGCACCGGACGGCGCCATGCGCCTGGAGGAGGAAGGGGCCATTCCATGGATCTCGGTCTGGACGTCACCGACCACGGCAGCACCACGGTGCTGACCGTGCGCGGCGAAGTCGACGTCTACACCGCGCCGCGCCTCCGCGAGAAGCTCGTCGAGCTGGTGAGCCAGGGGAAGCACAACATCGTCGTCGACCTCGAAGCCGTCGACTTCCTCGACTCCACCGGCCTGGGCGTGCTCGTCGGCGGCCTGAAGCGGCTACGCAGCCACGACGGCGACCTGAGCCTGGTGTGCACCCAGCACCGCATCCTCAAGGTCTTCGAGATCACCGGGCTGACGAAGGTGTTCACCATCCACGACTCCGTCGACGCCGCGGTGTCCGGAGAGGCCAGCTGACCACGGCCATGCCCGGCTCGGAGGACGGCCAGGCGGTCATCGAGCTGGAGATCCCGGCGCGCCCCGAGTACGTGGGCCTGGCCCGCCTCGTCGTGTCGTCGCTGGCCTCCTCGCGGCGGGCGCTGGCCGACGAGCGGGTCGATGATCTCAAGCTGGCCGTCTCGGAGGCGTGCACCAACGCCATCGAGGCCCACGCCGTCGTCGACGTCGACGACCGGGTGATGGTGCGCTGGTCGGAGGGCGACGACCGCCTGCAGGTGGAGGTGGAGGACCAGGGCCACGGGTTCGACCTCGGCGAGCTGCCCGAGCACCCCCCGGTCACCGATCCCGACCGGCTCAACTTCGAGCGGGGCCTCGGCATCCCGCTCATCCGCACCCTGGTCGACGAGGTGGACTTCGACCCGTCGGAGGCAGGCACCTCGGTGCGCATGGTGATGTTCTGCGGCCCGGCCGACGACCTCGACGGGACGGACTAGGGGGCCATGGCCTTCAGGAAGGCGCTGAAGCGGCTCACCACCCCGGTGAGCGAGTTCGACCGGGACCGCTTGCGGTCGTTCTGCGCCAGCGTGGACGGCGCCACCTGCATCGCTGACTGCCGCCCGCGGGACGAGGTCACTGTGGCCGGGGAGATCGCCAACGTGCGGATCGTGCCCCAGCCCGACGGGTGCCCCTGGCTGGAGGTGACGGTCAGGGACGGCACCGGGGCGCTCACCGCCATGTGGACGGGCCGCACCCACATCGCCGGCATCGCCCCCGGACGGCGCCTCGTGGTGACGGGGCGCGGGGCGCCCAAGGGCCGCGGCGGCCGCCTGCTCATCTACAACCCCAGGTACGAGCTGCTGCCCTGACGCCGCCGCCCGGGCGCCGCCGCCGGCTAGTGCCCGACCAGGATGCGGCGCACGGGCTCCTCGGCCTCCGGCGTCACCAGCACGAGGACCTCGTCGCCCGGCTGGAGCACGGTGTCGCCCCGCGGGACGATCACGTGGGTCTCCCGGACGACGGCGACCACGGTGGCGTCCCTGGGGATCCCGAGCTCGGCGATCGGTTCCTTGACGGCCGGCGAGTCGTCGGCCAGGGTCACCTCCACGAGCTGCGCGTCGCGGAACTGGAGCAGGCGCACCAGCGACCCCACCGAGACGGCCTCCTCGACGAGGGCGGTGAGCAGGTGCGGGGTCGACACCGACACGTCGACGCCCCACGCCTCGGTGAACAGCCAGTAGTTCTTGGGGTGGTTGACCCGGGCCACGACACGGGGGACGGCGAACTCCTGCTTGGCGAGGAGCGACACCACCAGGTTGTCCTCGTCGTCCCCGGTGGCGGCCACGACCACGTCGGCCTCGGCCAGCCCCGCCTCGTGCAGGTTGCTCACCTCGCAGGCGTCGCCCACGTACCAGCGCACGTCGAGGGTGGGGGAGATACGGGCCACCAGGTCGGGGTCCTGCTCGATCACCAGCACGTCGTGCCCGGCTGCCTTCAGGTCGGCGGCGATGTAGGTGCCGACGTTGCCGCCTCCGGCGATGGCGACCTTCACTCGTCGTCCTCGCCGGCCTCGCCGGCGTCGAGCCTGGCGTCCAGCTCGTCCATGTGCTCACGAGCGACGAGGATGTGCAGGATGTCGCCCTCCTGCCCGACCAGGCCGGGCCCGACCAGGCGGGCCAGCCCGGCGCGGGTGACGGCGGCCACCCGGAACCGGCCCGGGCGACCCACGCGGGCCAGGCGGTGCCCGGCCCAAGCGTCGGGGAGGGCCCGCTCGACCAGCGAGATGCCGCCTGATGCATCGGCCCACTCGACGACCGACTGCCGGGGGAACAGCCGGCGCAGCACCTGGTCGGTGGTCCACGCCACCTGGGGCACGGTGGGGATGCCGAGGCGCTCGTAGATCACCGCCCGCCGGGGGTCCTGGATGCGGGCCACCACCGAGGGGATCTGGTACGTCTCCCGGGCGATCCTCGCCGTGAGGATGTTCGAGTTGTCGCCGCCCGTGGCGGCGGCGAGGGCGCCGGCCTCCGCCACCCCCGCCTGCTCGAGGTGGTTGCGGTCGAAGCCGAACCCCACCACGGCCCGCCCCCCCCAGTCGTCCGGGAGGTAGCGCTGGAAGGCGCGGCGGTCCTTGTCGATCACCGCCACCGAGTGGCCGGCCTGGTCGAGGTTCCTGGCCAGCTCCGATCCGACCCTGCCGCACCCAACGACGATCACGTGCACGGGAACCATCCAAACCCGTTGCCGCCGCCTGCACAACTCCGCGTCGCCGATAGTGGGGCGAGCGGCGTATCGTCGCTTCTCGTGCTGCACATGATGAAGCGGGTGATCGTGGGCCGCCCGCTGGCCACGGCGGAACAGGAGCACCAGCGGATCCCGAAGGTCATCGCGCTGGCCGTCTTCTCGTCCGACGCCATCTCGTCGACCGCCTATGCCACCGAGGAGATCCTCTTCGTCATCGCCGTCGCGGCCGGCAGCAGCCTCCAGGTCGGCCTCGACCGCTTGATCCCCATCGCCCTCGCCGTGGCCGCCCTGCTCGCCATCGTGGTGACGTCGTACCGGCGCACGATCTACGCCTACCCGCAGGGCGGGGGGTCGTACATCGTCAGCCGGGAGAACCTCGGCAAGTACCCGTCACTGGTGGCGGGCGCCTCGATCCTGGTCGACTACATCCTCACCGTGGCGGTGTCCATCTCCGCCGGCGTGGCGGCCATCATCTCCATCCCCGCCTTCTCCGGGATGGGCCGCCACCGCGTGCTGCTCGCCCTCATCCTGATCGCCCTCATCACCATGGCCAACCTGCGGGGCGTGAAGGAGTCGGGGCAGATCTTCTCGGTGCCCACCTACGTCTACATCGTGAGCATCTCGGCGCTCGTCCTGTGGGGGCTGTTCCGCTCCTTCCTCGGCGACATCGACCCCGTCGAGTTCGACCCCGAGCGGTCGGAGGCGGCGCGCGAGGCGGGCGGCGCGCTCGGGCTGTTCCTGCTGTTGAAGGGCTTCTCGTCGGGTGCCGTGGCCCTCACTGGCATCGAGGCCATCGCCGACGGCGTGCCTGCCTTCCGCCGCCCGCAGTCCCGCAACGCCGCCATCACGCTGACCTGGATGGCGGTGATCCTGGGCTCGCTGTTCCTCGGCACCGCCGTCCTCGCCCACCGCCTCCACCCGTACCCGAGCCACGAGGAGACGGTGTTGTCCCAGCTCGGGCAGGCGGTGTTCGGCAACGGCCCCATCTACCTGCTGCTCCAGTTCGCCACCGCGGCGATCCTGGTCCTCGCCGCCAACACGGCGTACGCCGACTTCCCCCGACTGTCGTCGGTGATCGCCCGTGACGGCTACCTGCCCCGCCAGTTCGGGAACCGCGGCGACCGGCTGGTGTTCTCCAACGGCATCGTGTTCCTCGCCGTGGCGGCGTCCGGCCTCATCGTCGCCTTCGGCGGCATCACCACGGCGCTGATCCCGTTGTACGCCGTCGGCGTGTTCACCTCGTTCACCCTGAGCCAGCTCGGCATGGTGCGCTACCAACAGCGCGAGAAGAAGCCGGGGTGGCGCCTGGGCACGGCCGTGAGCGCGGTGGGCGCCAGCGTCACGTTCTTCGTGCTGCTGGTGGTGGCCGTCACCAAGTTCACCAGCGGGGCGTGGGTCCCCGTGGTGGTGCTGCCGGCCATCATCGCCCTGTTCCTGTCCATCCGCCGTCACTACGACAAGGTGTCCCGGGCGCTGGAACTGAAGCCCAACGAGGTGCGCCCTGAGTCGTTCAACCACACCGTCGTGGTCCTCGTCGGCCGGGTCCACAAGGGCGTCATCAAGGCCCTCAACTACGCCAAGTCGATGCGGCCCAACCACTTGGCCGCCGTGTACATGGCGTCGGACGAGGCCGAGGCCGAGGCCATGCGGCGGCAGTGGGAGGACTTCCGGTTCGACGTCCCCCTCGAGATCGTGCCCTCCCCCTACCGAGACCTGACCCAGGCGGTGGAGGGCTACCTCGACGAGCTGGACGAGCGGTGGAGCAACGACACCATCACCGTGCTGATCCCCGAGTTCGTGGTCGACCGGTGGTACGAGAACGTGCTGCACAACCAGAGCGCGCTGACCCTCAAGCTGGCCCTGCTCGACCGCCCGGGCACGGTCGTGACCTCGGTGCCGTACCACCTCGGCGGCACGAACGGTTCCTCTCCCGACGGGGCCACCCCCTCCGAGAGTTGAAGTTTGGCTCTCCAAAAGCTAGTTTCGCTCGTCGAAAACATGACGAGCGACCTCACGAAGTCTGAACGCGAGACCCTCAAGTCCATCTACCGGCTGACCGGGGGCCGCGGCGCCGGCGTCGGCGCCCACACCGGAGCGCTGGCCGAGGCGCTCGGCGTGAGCCCGGGCACCGTCAGCGCCACCGTCAAGCGGCTGGCCGATCGGGGGCTGGCCGATCACCGTCCCTACCGGGGCGTGGAGCTCACCGCCGAGGGGCGGCGGGCGGCGGTGGGCGCCATCCGCCGCCACCGCATCGTCGAGCGGTTCCTGTCCGACATGCTCGGGTACCCGTGGAACGAGGCCGACCGCTTCGCCGCCAGCTTCGAGCACGAGCTGCCCCAGGAGGTGGAGGAGCGGCTCTACATCGCCCTCGACCGCCCGGCGAGCTGCCCGCACGGCTTCCCCATCCCCGCACCGGAGGTGGCGGAGATCCCCGAGCTGCCCCCGCTGTACTCCCTCGAGCCCGGGGACGAAGCCGTGGTGGCCGTCCCCGGGTCGACCGAGCCCGACGTCGTCGCCTTCCTCGACACGCTCGGCCTGCGGCCCGGCGTGCGCGTCGAGGTGCGCGAGAAGCACCCGTTCGACGGCCCCATGGTGCTGTTGGTGGACGGCCACCGGCGCACCGTCGGCGAGAAGGTGGCCCGGCGGATCTATGTCCACGTCGAGGCGGCTGAGCCCAGCGCCGCCAGTTCCTTCCCGGACCCCAAGGAGCGTTCCGCATGAAGAACCTGCTCGCCGCCGAAGGCGGGTACCAGTCGTTCGACCTCGCCGGAGGAGAGTTCGCCTGGTTGGCGTTCTCGGTCCTCTCCGCCCTCGCCGCCCTCGCCGTCGGCTTCTCGCTCATGAAGGGCGTGCTGGCCTGCGAACAGGGCACCCCCAAGATGCAGGAGATCGCCGGCGCCATCCAGGAGGGGGCGCTCGCCTACCTGCGCCGCCAGTTCAAGACCATCGGCGTCATCCTGGTGCCGCTGGTGGTCATCGTCTTCGTCACCTCCACCGCGGTAGCCAAGCCGAACGGCGACGAGGCCCTGTCGTTCGCCCAGTCGGGCATCTTCCGCACCCTGGCCTTCCTCGCCGGGTGCTTCCTGTCGGGCCTCACCGGCTTCATCGGGATGGGCCTGGCCGTGCGGGGCAACGTCCGCACCGCCGCCGCCGCCCGGTCGGGGTCGCTCCCGGCCGCGCTCAAGGTGGCCTTCCGCACCGGCGGCGTGGCCGGCATGTTCACCGTGGGCCTCGGCCTGCTCGGCGCCACCCTGATCATCCTGGTCTTCCAGAACACCAGCTCGGCCATCCTGGTCGGCTTCGGCTTCGGCGGGTCCTTGCTGGCCCTGTTCCTCCGGGTGGGCGGCGGCATCTTCACCAAGGCGGCCGACGTGGGCGCCGACCTGGTGGGCAAGGTCGAGGCGGGCATCCCCGAGGACGACCCCCGCAACCCGGCCACCATCGCCGACAACGTGGGCGACAACGTGGGCGACTGCGCCGGCATGGCCGCCGACCTGTTCGAGAGCTACGAGGTCACCCTGGTCGCCGCCATCATCCTCGGGGTGGCCGCCTTCGACTCCATCGGCCAGAACCCCGCCCTCGGCCTGGTGTTCCCGGTGGTGGCCCGGGCCATCGGCGTGCTGGCGTCGATCGTCGGCGTGTACGCCGTGCGGGCCACGCCCAAGGACCGCTCGGCCATGGCGCCCATCAACCGGGGCTTCCTCACCGCCGGCGTGCTCACCGTGGTCGGCACCTTCCTGGTCGCCCAGTACTACGTCCACAACCTCCGCGTGTTCTGGGCCGTGGTCGCCGGCCTGGTGCTGGCCCAGGTGGTGAGCCGCCTCACTGAGTACTTCACCTCCACCGAGACGGCGCCCGTCCGGGAGATCGCCGAGTCGGCCCGTACCGGCCCGGCCACCACCGTCCTGTCCGGCATCTCCTCGGGCCTGGAGAGCTCGGTGTGGGCCATCGTGGCCATCGCCGGCGCCCTCGGCGTGGCCATCGCCCTGGGCCAGGGCAACATCCAGTTCTCGCTCTACCTGGTGGCCCTCACCGGCATGGGCATGCTGGCCACCACCGGCGTGGTCGTGTCCGAGGACACGTTCGGCCCCGTGGCCGACAACGCGGCGGGCATCGCCGAGATGTCGGGTGAGTTCGAGGGCGAGCCGCAGCGCATCATGGTGAGCCTCGATGCCGTGGGGAACACCACCAAGGCGGTCACCAAGGGATTCGCCATCGGGTCGGCGGTCATCGCCGCCGTCGCCCTCTTCGCCAGCTTCATCGAGACCATCGGGTCGGAGCTGGGCATCGAGGAGACCGGGTCGGCGCTGTTCCGCAACCCGCTCACCCAGATCAACGTGGCCGACCCGAAGACGTTCATCGGGCTGCTGATCGGCGGATCGGTGGCCTTCCTGTTCAGCGCCCTGGCCATCCGCGCCGTGGGCCGCACGGCCGGCACGGTGGTCCAGGAGGTCCGCCGCCAGTTCGCCGACGGCCAGATCATGGCGGGCACGAAGCGCCCCGACTACGGCCCGGTCATCGACATCTGCACGGCCGCCTCGCTGCGGGAGCTGGCCACCCCCGCCCTGCTCGCCGTGCTCACGCCGGTGATCATCGGCTTCGGCATCAACTACTACGCCCTGGGCGCCTTCTTGGCCGCTGTCATCCTCACCGGCCAGCTCATGGCCAACTTCCTGTCCAACGCCGGCGGCGCCTGGGACAACGCCAAGAAGTACATCGAGGACGGCCACGAGGGCGGCAAGGGGTCCGAGGCCCACAAGGCGGCGGTCATCGGCGACACGGTGGGCGACCCGTTCAAGGACACGGCGGGGCCCGCCCTGAACCCGCTCATCAAGGTGATGAACCTGGTGTCGCTGCTCATCCTCCCGGCGGTGATCAACCTCCAGGACAACGACGGGGCCCGCTTCGCGGTGGCCGGCGCCGCCCTGGCCGTGCTGGTGGGTGCGGTGGCCTTCTCCAAGCGCACCACCGGGGTGATCGGCGAGGGCCAGTCGGCGGCCGCCGTGCCCGGTCCCGAGGTCGCCCCCGCCGGGCCCACCGCCCCGGCCGCCGCCCACGCGGTGTCCCCCGGCGATCCTCCCCTCAAGCTGGCCGTCGACGCCCTCGACCGGTGGATCTACGACCTGGGCGACGACGACGCCGAGCTGCGGAGGCAGCTGCGCGAGGCGAAGTCCGAGCTCACCGCTGCTGGTGGGCCCGACGGCGGGAGCGGCGCACCTCGACGAGCACGGGTACGAACGACGCGACCACGATGAGCCCGATCACCGGGAGCAGGTAGCGGTCGATGTCGATGGCCTCGCCCAGCAGGAAGCCGAGCATCGTGACCCCCACGCCCCAGAGCAGCCCGCCCACCACGTTGTAGGTGACGAAGGTGCGGTAGGGCATGCTGCCGGCGCCGGCCACGATGGGGGCGAAGGTGCGCACCACGGGCACGAAGCGGGCCAGCACGATGGTCTTCACCCCGTGCTCCTCGAAGTAGCGGTGGGCCCGGTCCAGGTGCTCTTTCTTGAAGAAGCGGGAGTC
>JALYMX010000405.1 GCA_030773495.1 Actinomycetota bacterium
CGCCTCCACCGCCCCCGGCTGCTGCCGCCGGCCCACGTCACCGAGCGGGAGCTCGTCCCCGTCACCACCCTCGCCCGCACGCTGTTCGACCTCGCCGCCGACGAGCACCCGGCGCGGGTGGAGCGCCTCGTCGACACCGTCGTCGCCCGCGCCCCGTCGGTGCTGCGGACGCTGCACGGCATGCTCCACGAGCTGGGGGCCCCGGGACGCGAGGGCGTGGCCGTCATGCGCCACGTCCTCGCCGAGCGCCCGCTCGGGTACATCGCCCCCGCCAGCGGCACCGAGGCGCGGCTGGCTCGCCTGCTGGCCGAGGCCGGCGAGGCGCCCCTCGACCGTCAGGTCGACGTCGGGGGCCACGAGTGGGTCGGCCGGGTGGACTTCGCCGACCGGGCCCTCAAGATCTTAGTGGAGGTCGACAGCGCGCTGCATCACTCCAGCCGGCTCGACCGCGCCGCCGACCGCCGGCGGGACGGGGCCCTGGGCGACGCCGAGTGGCAGTGGGTGGTGCGGATCACCGAGGACCAGGTGTGGCGCCGGCCGCGGGAGGCGGTGGCCCTGGTTCGCCAGGCCCGGGCCGCCGCCCGGGCTGCCGCCTCCTCGTCGAGATCAGGATCGCATGCCCCAGCGTACGATCCTGATCTCAAAGCCGCTGGTCAGGAGCCCTTGCCGGGCAGGACGCGGTAGGCGTCGTACACGCTTTTGATGCGCTTCACCGAGGTCATCAGGGAGTCGAGGTGGGCCGGGTCGGCCAGCTCGAAGTCGAAGCGCATGGTGCTCACCCGATCGGACCCGGTCTGGCTGGAGCTGGCCAGGATGTTCACGTGGTGCTCTGACAGCGAGCTGGTGACGTCGGCCAGCAGCCGGGAGCGGTCGAGGGCCTTCACCTCGATGGAGGCGACGAACACGCCCCGCCGCTGGCGGTCCCACTCCACGTCGATCACGCGGTCGGTCTGCCCGGCCGAGAGCGACACGGCGTTGGCGCAGTCGGAGCGGTGCACGGACACGCCCCGGCCACGGGTCACGAAGCCGAGGATCTCGTCGCCGGGCACCGGGGTGCAGCACCGTGAGAGGCGCACCATCACGTCGTCGAGGCCCTCCACGTGCACGCCGGCCGACTGCTCCCGCCCTCGGCTGCGGGGCTGGCGCACCGTCGCCGGGAGCTGCTCCTCGTGGTCGCCACCGCGCAGCTCGCGGGCCAGGCGCTGGGCGATGGAGCGGGCCGACACGTGCCCGTCGCCGATAGCGGCGTGGAGGGCCTCTACGTCGACGTAGTTCATCCGAGCCGCGATGGTGGCCAGCAGGGGGGAGCCGGTGACCTTCTGGACCGGCAGCCCCTCCTTGCGCAACGCCTTGACCAGCTCGTCGCGCCCGTTCTCGATGGCGTCCTCGCGCCGCTCCCTGGAGAACCACTGGCGGATCTTGTTGCGGGCCCTGGGGGTGACGACCAGCTTCAGCCAGTCGCGCGACGGGCCGGCCGAGGGGACCTTGGAGGTGAAGACCTCCACCGTGTCCCCCGAGTGCAGCTGCGAGTCGAGCGGGGCCAGGCGCCCGTTCACCCGCGCGCCGATGCAGCGGTGGCCCACCTCGGTATGGATCGAGTAGGCGAAGTCGATGGGGGTGGCGCCGGCGGGCAGGGTGACCACATCGCCCTTCGGCGTGAAGACGAAGACCTCGTCCTGCTGCAGGTCGAGCTTGAGGTTCTTCAGGAACTCGGCGGGGTCGGCCGTCTCCTGCTGCCAGTCGACGATGCGGTTCAGCCACTCGATGTCGGCCGGCGACGCCTTCTCCTTGTAACCCCAGTGGGCGGCGATGCCGAACTCGGCCCGGTGGTGCATCTCGCGGGTGCGGATCTGCACCTCCAGCGGCTTGCCCTGCGGTGCCACCACCGTGGTGTGCAGCGACTGGTACAGGTTGAACTTGGGCATGGCGATGTAGTCCTTGAACCGCCCCTGCACCGGCTTCCACGTGGCGTGGATCGACCCGAGGGCGGCGTAGCAGTCCTTCACCGACTCGACGAGCACCCGGATGCCCACCAGGTCGAAGATCTCGTCGAACTCCTTGCCCCGCACCACCATCTTCTCGTAGATCGACCACAACGGCTTGGGCCGCCCGGTGACCTCGGCGTCGATGCGGTTCTGGCCCAGGCGTTCGCGGACCTCCTCGAGCACCTGGGCCAGGTAGATGTCCCGCTCGGGAGCCCGCTGCGCCACCATCTGCTCGATCTCGGCGTACGGCTTGGGGTGCAGGGTGGCGAAGGCGAGGTCCTCCAGCTGCCACTTCATGTCCTGGATGCCGAGGCGGTGCGCCAGGGGGGCGTAGATGTCGAGGGTCTCCTGCGCCGTGCGCTTCTGCTTCCAGTCCGGCATGGCGGCGATGGTCCGCATGTTGTGGAGGCGGTCGGCCAGCTTGATGATCAGGACCCGCCAGTCCTTGGCCATGGCGACGAGCATCTTTCGCATCGACGCCGCCTGCTGGGCCTCGCGGGAGTCGAAGCGCACCCGGTCCAGCTTGGTGACGCCGTCGACGATGGAGCACACCTCGGGCCCGAAGTCCCGGGCCACGTCCTCCAAGGTGACGCCGGTGTCCTCCACGGCGTCGTGCAGCAGGGCGGCGGCGATGGTGACGTCGTCGAGCCCGAGGTCGGCCACGATGGTGCTGACGGCCACGGGGTGGTGGATGTACGCCTCGCCGGACTTGCGCACCTGGGTGGCGTGGGCGCGCTCGGCCGCCGCGTACGCCCGCTCGATGAGGGAGACGTCGGCCTTGGGGTGGCGGGCCCGGTAGGCGACCACGACGGGGGCGAGCACGTGGGACGACGCCGTGGACGGCTGGCGCCGCCAGGGGCGCACCTTGGTCTTCTCGACGGCGCCCACTACTCGTAGACCAGCAGGGACACGGCGTCCCGTCCGGCGAGGCGCGCCCGTCCCCCGAGGAACGCCAGCTCGATCACGAAGGCCAGGCCCACCACGGTGCCACCCAGGCGCTCGACGAGGCGCACGGCGGCCGACGCCGTGCCACCGGTGGCGAGGACGTCGTCGACGACGAGCACCCCTTCGCCGGTCGCCACTGCGTCGCGGTGCACCTCGAGGAGGTCCGTCCCGTACTCCAGGACGTACTCCTCCTTCTCCACCTCCCACGGCAGCTTCCCTGCCTTGCGGCACGGGACGAACCCGGCGTGGAAGCGGTGGGCCAGCGGAGCCCCGACGATGAAGCCGCGCGCCTCCACGGCGAGGACCTTGTCGACCCCGGCGCCGGCGAAGCGGCCGCTGAGGGCGTCGGTGACGAAGGCGAAGGCGCCGGCGTCGGCCAGCAGCGGCGTGATGTCCTTGAACACCACCCCGGGGCGAGGGAAGTCGGGGATGTCGCGGATGTGCTCCTTGAGCCACGCTGCGTCAGGAACCACGCCGGCGATTCTACCGCCTACCGCTTCTTGCCCTTCTTGCGAGGCCGGGGCGCCGGCCGGGGACCGGGCGACCGGGCGCCGGCGCCGGCCGTCAGTCCGGGCCGGGCCGTCTTGGCGCCGTCGCCACCGCCGGCCGCCACGG
>JALYMX010000406.1 GCA_030773495.1 Actinomycetota bacterium
GGCGCGCGCCGCGCCGGCGGGCCGGACCGGACGCCGCGCCGGCGGGCGACGGCTTCCCACCCTCACCGACGCCGAGCGCCAGGTGGTCGTCGACACCTTCCTCACCTTGATCGAGGGCCTCTACGCCCATCTGCCGCTCAAGAAGGCCATGTACGGCACCGACCCCGCCCAGCGCCTGCGCCTGCTGCGCCAACGCTCGCCCGGCCTCGATGACGTCGCCTTCCATTATGAGCTGGCCGACATCGTCACCGACCTGCGTGACGCCCACACCCGCTACGCCGGGCCGGCGGCCCTGGCCGGCCATGCCGCCATGCTCCCGTTCCTGGTCGAGGGGTTCGGCGCGGGGCGCGAGCGGCGCTACATCGTGTCCAAGGTCGTCTCCGACCGCTCGCTCGTCGCCGACGCCCGCTTCGACGCCGGCGTGGAGCTGCGCTGGTGGAACGGGGTGCCCATCGACCGGGCCGTCGACCTCCACGCCGAGCGGGAAACGGGGGGGCGACCTGACGCCCGCCGGGCCCGCGCCCTGCAGTCGCTCACCATCCGGGCCCTCCAGTACGGGCCGCCGCCGGACGAGCACTGGGTGGTAGTGGGCTACGTCGACGCCGACGGCGCCGAGCGTGAGGTGCGGATCGACTGGCGGGTGGTGCGCCCCCGCCGTCCCCGCACCTCGGGCGTGCCGACCGGTCCCGCCGGGCTGGCCCGGGCCATCGACCCGGGCGCCGAGGTGGCCCGCCAGGTCAAAAAGCTGCTCTTCGTCCCCGAGCGCTGGCTGGCCGACCAGCACCCGGCGCCCAAGCGGCGCACGGCCCGCCCCGGTGCTGAGGGAGAGTGGCTCGAGACCAGCCATCCCGACGTGGTGGCGGCGAAGGAGGTCGCCACGCCCTCGGGGCGCTTCGGCTACCTGCGCCTGTGGAGCTTCGACGTGGCCGACGACGCGGCGTTCGTCGACGAGGTCGTTCGCCTGCTCGCCCTGCTGCCCCCCGACGGCCTGATCATCGACCTACGCGCAAACCCTGGCGGACTGATCTGGGCGGCCGAGCGGCTCCTACAGCTGTTCACCCCCCGCCCGGTGGTGCCAACCAGGTTCTCCGTGCTGGCCACGGCGCTCACCCGGGCCATGGCCAACGCACCGCAGAACGAGGGCCTCCTCGCCCCCTGGCGCCAGAGCCTCCTGGAGGCGGTGGCCACCGGCGAGCCCTACTCCCAGGCGGTGCCCATCACGCCCCTCGAGCGCTGCAACGACGTCGGACAGGTCTACGGCGGTCCGGTGGTGGCCGTCGTCGACGCCAACACGTACTCCTCCGGTGACCTCTTCGCCGCCGGGTTCTTCGACAACGGCCTCGGCAGCCTGGTCACCGTCGGCGATGCCACCGGGGCCGGCGGCGCCAACGTGTGGGCGACCGAGCAGGTGAACGAGGCCCTGGCCGCTACGTCGTTCTCGCTGCCTACCCTGCCGGCCGGCATCGGCTACACCATCGCCGTGCGGCGGGCAACTCGAGCGGGTGGCGCCGATGGCCTGGCCATCGAGGATGTGGGCGTGCGCGGCCACCGCAGCTATGCGATGACGAAGAAGGACCTCGTCGACGGCAACATCGACCTCCTCGCGTTTTGCGCCAAGCTCCTAACCGGCCAACCCCGCAGCGGCCTGAACGTCGAGCCAGCCGCGGACGGAGCCTCGTTGTCGGTAACCACTCGCGGGCTGGACCGCCTCGACATCTTCGTCGACGCGCATCCCCACGGCTCGGTCCCGCTCCGGAAGGGCTCCTCGGTTCTCGGCATGCCCAAGACCTGGAGCACCGCGGAGCTCGTCGGTTACCAAAACGACGAGTTGCGCCAACGCCGCCGCTTGCACCGGACGTGAGCGTGGCTGTGGGAGCACGAGCGAGCGCGGTCAGTTCCTCCTCTCGGTCGGTGGTCGGACCGGCGTCAACGGGGCGCCGGATATGCCTGACGCGACAGCGAACCCAAGCGTTATCGCGTGCTCCATCCGTGCCGAACTGGGGCGGTGAAGGGGGGATGCGTTCAAAGAACCTGCGACGGCGCGCCTCACCGGGACTGCCTTGCCGAGCGTGGATCAGAAGGTCGTCCGGAGGTTGACGAGCGGACGGGCGAGGGCAAGAAGACTGCCGCTCACCCACGTCCAGCAGACTAGGGCCATCAAAGTCCACTGCTTGTTGCGGTCAACGGCGAACAGGTGTGCCGTCAGGCGACGAAGTGGGACAGTGAGCGAGGCTGGGCCGCCGGGCCCGGAGTCGGTATGGGCGACCGCGATTCGACGAGCGAAAGAAACGGCGGTTCTGGGCGGAGGGCCAAGCGACGCTCTCGGGCACAATCGCGAGCGGCCGATGGCCGTCCTTACGTACCCTTACGCACCAATGACGATGGGAGCAGATCGGGAGGTGGGCGGCATGGCCTTCGAGGAGTTGAAGAAGAAGCAGAGCGTGATCTGGGGGAACGGCCCCTACGAGCGGCTGCCCGCGCATTACGAGGGACTTCTCGACCACCTGGCGCTGGCTGCCGCCGTGCGCCCGGGCGAGCGAGTGCTCGACGTGGCGACCGGCACGGGGGCGCTGGCCCTGCGGCTGGCCCGATCCGGAGCGGAAGTGACCGGCATCGACCTCGCGCCCACCCTCATCGACACCGCCCGCCGGCTCGCCGCGGAAGCGGGTGTCGAGGTCCGCTACGAGGTGGGAGACGCCGAGGACCTTCCGTACGACGACGGGAGCTTCGACGTCGTCACATCGAGCATTGGATCCATGTTCGCTCCCGACCACAGGAGCGTCGCACGCGAGCTGGCGCGTGTCT
>JALYMX010000407.1 GCA_030773495.1 Actinomycetota bacterium
CCCCCGGCCCCGGCGGCGGTGCCGGCGGACCCAGGGGCGTCGCCGGCGGCGACGGGCGGCTCCAGCTCGCCGTGAGCCACTTCGACGCCCTCCTCGCCGTGCAGGCGTACGACACCGCCATCGACCAGCTGCACCACCGGCGGGCCAACCTGCCGGCCCGCGCCGAGTTGGCCGAGGTCGAGCGACGAGCGGCGACCGTACGGACGAGGCTCGACGACACCCGGGCCCGCCGGGGCGAGGTGCTCGACCGCCAGTCGCGGTTGGAGGAGGCGGTCGGCGCCGTCGACCGTCGCATCACCGAGCTGGACGCCCGCCTGTACTCGGGCGAGGTGACGGCAAGCCGCGAGCTGGTGGCCATGACGGGCGAGATCGACGCCCTGAAGGGGCGGCGCTCGTCGTTGGAGGACGAGCTGCTGGCCGCCATGGAGGAGGACGACCCCCTCGCGGCCGAGGTGGCCGGCATCGAGCAGGAGCTGGCGGCGCTGGCCAGCGAGGCCGACCGCCTGCGCCGCTCGATCGCCGAGGCGGAGGGGGAGGCCGACGCCGAGATGGCCGGCGAGCAGGAGGCCCGTGCCGACGCGGCCGCCGGCGTGCCGTCCGACCTGCTCGCCCGGTACGAGCAGCTGCGGGCGAGGCACGGCGGCGTCGGCGCGGCGCGGTTGGTCGGCTCGTCGTGCTCGGGTTGCCACCTGACGCTGCCGGCCCAGGAGCTCGCCCGCATCAGACGGGAGCCGCCCGAGGCACTGATCCTGTGTGAGCAGTGCGGGCGCATCCTGGTGCGCTGATCCCTCGATGCTGCTCTGGTTCGCCGGCGCCGCCCTGGTCGTCGTGTGGCAGGTGTTCCGGGACCCGGCCATCGACTACCGCCTGGTCGTCGCCGGCGCCCTGGCCCCCGACGTGGTCGACGCCGCGCTCGGCGCGCCGCACCTCGGCCACACGCTCGTGGCGAGCGCCGCCCTCCTGGCCACCGTCATGGTCGCCACCCGGGGCCGGCGCGGGGCGCGACGGCGGCTCCTGGCCGTGCCCATCGGCACCTTCCTCCACCTCGTCCTCGACGGCATGTGGGCCCGCACCGCGGTGTTCTGGTGGCCGGCGTTCGGGTTGGGGTTCCCGGGTGACGGCCTGCCGAGCCTGTCCCGCCCGGTCGTCGTCCTTGCCGTCCAGGAGGCGGTCGGGCTGGCCGCCCTGATGTGGTGGTGGCAGCGGTTCCGGCTGGGCGAGCCGGACCGGCGCCGGCACTTCGCCCGGACGGGTCGGCTCGGTCGCGACGTGGCGGGGTGAGCGGCGAGGCCGGCCACTCGAAGTAGGTGTGTGCGGGACCATAGGCCCAATGACCGTATTGACTGGTTCGAAGAGATCGTAGAGGCTGTGAGCGCGGCAGCAGGGACTGCCGCCATGCGTCCGGGGCAGGCAGCGGTTCCGGCGACACGGGGGTGATCGCGATGGTACGACGCACGCCGGATGGCGACGACGCCCGCAGCTCCGCAGAGTCCCTCCGCTGCCCCCGCTGCCTGGGCCCACTGTTGGAGCTCGCGACGGCCCACCACCTGAGCGCCGAGGAGGCGACCGAGTGGTTTGTGCCTCCCGGCGCCTACCACGAGGGTTGCTGCCCGGAGTGCAACGGGGCGGCGGCCATGCTGCCGCCCTTCGGTGCCTTCGATGCGGCGGCCAGCACCGTCGTCGCCCACCTCCGCGCCCGGCTCGGCTTCGCGCTGTGCATGGTGACGCGCCTGGAGCTCGGGCGCATGCGCGTCGTAGCCGTCGAGGACGATCGCTACGGCCTGCGGCCGGGCACCGCGCTCCACTGGACCGACAGCATCTGCTCCCGCATGACAGCGGGCGGACCGCGCGTCGCCCCCGACGTGCGCCGCATCTCCGCCTATGCGGCGGCGCCGCTGGTCCGGGAGCTCGGGGTGGGCGCGTACGCCGGAGCGCCGCTCGAGGCCCTCGACGGCTCGCTGCTCGGAACGCTGGCGGCGTTCCATCCCGAGCCGGTGCCGGCCGCCGTCGCCGGCGAGAGCGGCCTTCTCGAGCTCCAGGCCCGGCTCCTCAGCACCCTGCTCTGCGGCTGGGGCCGCGCATCACGGCGCGGCGCCGCCGGTGCGACGCCGGCCGGGCGGGGCGACGGGCGGGACGACGGGCCGCGCAGCCGCGT
>JALYMX010000408.1 GCA_030773495.1 Actinomycetota bacterium
CCACCGGCCCGTCCCCCACGCCGTTGCGCGGCGCCGCCGCCCGCATCGCCGCCAACATGGAGGCCAGCCTGGCCGTCCCCACGGCCACCAGCGCCCGCACCGTCCCCGCCCGGCTGCTCGAGGTCAACCGCACCATCCTGAACAACCACCTGAGCCGCACGCGCGGCGGCAAGGTGTCGTTCACCCACCTCATCGGCTACGCCGTGGTGCGGGCGCTCACCGCGGTGCCCGCCCTCAACTCCTCGTTCGCCACGGGCGACGACGGCAAGCCGGCGGTGGTGCGTCACCCGCACATCGGGCTCGGCCTGGCCGTGGACGTCGCCCGCGACGACGGCACCCGCACGCTCGTGGTGCCGTGCATCCGCGACGTCGACACGCTCGACTTCCGGGCGTTCTGGGCGGCGTACGAGGACGTCATCCGCAAGGTCCGCACGAACAAGCTGACCGCCGACGACTTCGCCGGTGTCACCGTCACCCTCACCAACCCGGGCACCATCGGCACCGTGCACTCGGTGCCGCGGCTCATGCCCGGCCAGGGGGCCATCGTCGGCGTGGGCGCCATCGACGTGCCCGCCGAGTACCAGGCGGCCGACCCCCGGATGCTGGCCCAGCTCGGCGTGGGCAAGGTCGTGACGCTCACGTCGACCTACGACCACCGCATCATCCAGGGGGCGGAGTCGGGCCTGTTCCTGCAGCGGGCCCACGGGCTGCTCCTGGGCGAGGACGCGTTCTACGACCACGTCTTCCGGGCCCTGGGTGTGCCGTACGAGCCGGTGCGCTGGCGGCGCGACGTCAACCCCGTCGACCAGGAGAGCTCGCATCTCACCAAGCAGCTCCATGTGCAGACGGTGATCAACATGTACCGCGTGCGCGGCCACCTCATCGCCGACCTCGACCCCCTGGCGGCCAAGGAGCCGCGCACGCACCCCGAGCTCGACCCGGCCACCTACGGCCTCACGCTGTGGGACCTCGACCGCCGGTTCCTCACCGGCGGGCTGGCCGGCAAGGACGAGCTGCGCCTGGCCGAGATCCTCGGCATCCTGCGCGACGCCTACTGCCGCACGGTGGGCGTGGAGTACATGCACATCCAGGAGCCGGACCAGAAGCGCTGGATCCAGGAGCACGTCGAGGGGGTGAGCCTCCACCTGGGCCCGCAG
Organism: Actinomycetota bacterium; assembly: GCA_030773495.1. GTDB lineage: Bacteria > Actinomycetota > Acidimicrobiia > Acidimicrobiales > JALYMX01. The sequence continues at coordinate 1,158 of JALYMX010000408.1, forward strand.
GAACAGCGCCACGTGCTCGGCCGCCTCAACGCCGCCGAGGCGTTCGAGCGATTCCTCCACACCCGGTACGTGGGGCAGAAGCGGTTCGGGCTGGAGGGCGGTGAGTCGGCCATCCCGCTGCTCGACGCCGTGCTCGACGAGGCGGCCAAGGCCGGGCTGGCGGAGGCGGTGCTCGGCATGGCCCACCGGGGCCGGCTCAACGTGCTGGCCAACATCGTGGGCAAGTCGTACCGGGAGCTGTTCCGGGAGTTCGAGGGCGACATCGACCCCGACACGGTGCAGGGGTCGGGCGACGTGAAGTACCACAAGGGCGCAACGGGGAAGTTCGTGGGGCTGTCCGGGCGCGACATCCCGGTGACGCTGGCCTCCAACCCCTCGCACCTCGAGGCCGTCGACCCCGTCGTCGAGGGCATGGTGCGGGCCAAGCAGGACCTGCTCGACCGCGGCGTCGACTACCCCGTGCTGTCCCTGCTCATCCACGGCGACGCCGCCTTCGCCGGCCAGGGCGTGGTGGCCGAGACGCTCAACCTGTCGGCGCTGCGGGGGTACCGCACCGGCGGCACCGTCCACCTGGTCATCAACAACCAGCTCGGGTTCACCACCAGCCCGGAGTCGGCCCGCTCGTCGGTGTACGCCACCGACGTGGCCAAGATGGTCCAGGCCCCGATCTTCCACGTGAACGGCGACGACCCCGAGGCGTGCGTCCGCGTGGCCCGCCTGGCCTTCGCCTTCCGCCAGGCGTTCAACAAGGACATCGTCATCGACATGGTGTGCTACCGCCGCTTCGGGCACAACGAGGCGGACGAGCCGAGCTACACCCAGCCCCAGATGTACGAGCGCATCCAGAACCGCCGCTCGGTGCGCAAGCTGTACACCGAGGCGCTGGTGAAGCGGGGCGACATCACCATGGAGGAGGCCGAGCGGGCGCTCGAGGACTTCTCGGCCCGCCTGCAGGCGGCCCTCGACGAGACCCGGTCGTCGGCGCCTCCCCGGCCCACCGTGCTGGTCAACGCCCCGCGCGCGGTGGTCCACCCGTCGCCGCCCACCGGCGTCGCCCGCGACGTGCTGGACCGGGTGGCCGGCGCCTTGCACAGCGTCCCCGAGGGCTTCGCCGCCCATCCGAAGCTGGCCCGCCAGCTCGAGGCCCGGGCTCGGCTCTACGCCGGGGGCGAGGTCGACTGGGCCCTCGGCGAGGCGCTGGCTTTCGGCTCGCTGCTCCTCGAGGGCGCCGACGTCCGCCTCTCCGGCCAGGACACCCGCCGGGGGACGTTCTCGCACCGCCACGCCGTCCTCGTGGACTACGGCAACGGCGCCGAGCACGTGCCGCTGGCCTCGCTCGCCCCCCCCGGGCACCAGGGGCGGTTCTTCGTCTACGACTCGCTGCTGTCGGAGTACGCCGCGCTCGGCTTCGAGTACGGGTACTCAGTGGTGCACAAGGACGCCCTCGTGGCCTGGGAGGCGCAGTTCGGCGACTTCGCCAACGCAGCCCAGGTGATCATCGACCAGTTCGTCGTGGCTGCCGAGGACAAGTGGGGCCAGACGTCGGGGCTGGTGATGCTGCTGCCCCACGGCTATGAGGGGCAGGGGCCGGAGCACTCCTCGGCGCGTGTCGAGCGCTTCCTCACCCTCTCCGCCGAGGACAACATCCAGGTCGTCAGCGCCACCACGGCGGCCCAGTACTTCCACCTCCTGCGCCGGCAGGTGCGCCGCGAGCGGCGCAAGCCGCTCGTGGTGTTCACGCCCAAGTCGCTCCTGCGGGCCCGCACCACTCGCTCGCCGGTGGCCGAGCTGGTCGAGGGGCGCTTCCGCGAGGTCCTCGACGACCCCGCCGCCCCCGACCCGGCCGGCGTGGAGCGGGTGGTGGTGGCGAGCGGCAAGGTGGCCTTCGACGCCATGGCGGCACGCGACGAGCACCGGCTCCCGGCCGCCGTGGTCCGCGTCGAGCAGCTCTACCCATGGCCGGCCGACCAGGTCGGCGGGGTGCTGCGCCGTTACCACGGTGCCACCGAGGTGGTGTGGCTGCAGGAGGAGCCAGAGAACATGGGCCCCTGGGGCTTCGTGCGGGGCCGGCTGCTGCCGCTGTTGCCCCCCGACGCCGAGCTGCGGGCCGTCACCCGCATCGAGACCGGCAGCCCGGCGTCGGGCAGCACCGCCTTGCACCAGATGGAGCAGGAGGATCTCCTCGCCCGCGCCTTCCAGGGCCTGTGATATTGGTGCCCGGGTGGTGACGCCGGCCGCCCCGGCGGCGGGGATCCAAGGTTCGACGCAGGCCGTCGCGTAGCATCGGAGTCCTCGTGTCCGCCCGCCACGTCGTCGTCGACGGCTCCAACATCGCCACCGAGGGTCGTTCGCTCCCCAGCCTGGCCCAGCTCGACGAGGCCGTCAGGGAGTACCGCAAGGAGTTCCCCGACGACGTGATCACCGTCGTCGTCGACGCCACCTTCGGGCACCGCATCGACCCGTCGGAGCGCGCCACGTTCGACGACGCGGTGGCCCACAACGAGATCGTGTCGCCACCCGCCGGCGCCATCGGGCGGGGCGACGCCTTCCTTCTCCGGGTGGCCGAGAAGGTCGGCGCCACGGTGCTCTCGAACGACTCGTTCCAGGAGTTCCACGGCGAGCACGAGTGGTTGTTCAACAACGGGCGCCTCATCGGCGGCAAGCCGGTGCCCGGCGTCGGGTGGATCTTCACGCCGCGCACACCGGTTCGCGGTCCCCGCAGCCGCGACGCCGTACGCGCCGCCAAGCGGGCGGTGCGGGGCAAGGCCGACGAGTCCAAGAAGGTGCAGAAGGCCATCGCCGTGGCCCTCGAGGAGGCGGTGGAGCCGGACTCGCCGGCGGTGAAGCGGCGCCGGCGCCGGCGGGGCGGCGCCCCGCCCGCCGAGCCGGTGAACGAGCCGCTCCCGTTCATCGAGTTCGTGGCCGCCCACCCGCTGGGCAGCGAGGTGGACGGCGAGGTGGAGTCGTTCTCCTCGCACGGCGCCTTCGTCATGGTGGAGGAGCTGCGGTGCTACGTGCCCCTGAGCGGCCTGGGGGACCCGCCGCCGCGGGCGGCCAAGGAGGTGCTGCGCAAGGGCGAGCGGCGCTCGTTCGTGCTGCAGGCCCTCGACCCGCCCCGGCGGGGCGTCGAGCTGGCCCTCGCCCCCTTTGCCCACGTGTCGGGCCTGCCCACGCCCGAGACGGTGGAGGAGGAGATCAAGGAGGGCGTCGCCGCCTCGGCCCGACCCGGCCGGCGCCGCCGGGGGCGGCCCGCCGAGG
>JALYMX010000409.1 GCA_030773495.1 Actinomycetota bacterium
ACTCCACCACCACGGAACCCTTGGTGAGCCGCGCCCCGCCATCCAGTCACTCATCGTGGCGGGCACCGCCAACCAAATCGCCGCCCTCGTCCCGGCGCCGTAGCCGCCGGACGAACAATCAAGGCTAGCGCGGGGAAGGTGCAACAAGACAGGAACTGGCGGCGACTGGGCCTGGTCGTCTTCGTGGTCGCCTCCTTGCTGCTGCTATCGATGGGGGGCGCCATTCTCGCAGCGCCCGTTACCGTCCCGCTGATGTACGTTGCGGCCCGACGCCACCCCACACCCGCCTTTCGTGCAGCAGGTGTCGTTATTGGCGCTCTCACGGTCGCAGAAGTCGTGTGGGCTCTTAATTATCTCCAGGCTGATGAAGGACAGCCATGGATATGGCTTCTTCCGGTCGTCGGAGGACTGACCGCAGGACTCGTCTTCGCCGGGGTCCGTCCCGGACGTCATGGTCGCGCTGAGCCTGCTTGAGGTACCCGCGCAGTGCGGGCCGACGACCGCGGATCCCGGCTGCCTCGGAGTTCTGTCGCCCCTTCATCTGGATCGCTTGCGCACAGGGCGGGCAAGATGTGCGCGCGTTCGGTTCGCTGCCGGCGTCGACGGCCGGCGTCGCGATCCGGCAGTTGCCTTTGTCGCCGCTGGCTCTTTTAAGTAGCCACAGTGGACGCGCCTATCGTCGTGCTCGTGCTGTCGTGGATCCCGATGATCGTGGGCTTTCTGCTAGGCGATAGGCTTGAGAGAAGCGGCAAGTATGAGCGAGGGCGCCGGGCAAAGTACCTTGGTGTTGGTGCCACAGCAGCGGTTGGTCTGATTGGGTTTGCTGCCGTTGCCTCGGCGACCTTGGCCGCAGCAGACCTAGGGCTGGCGTCGTTCTTCACAAGTTGATGCTGGTTCGAGTCGCCACTATTACCTTTGTGGTTGCCGCACTTGCTTACGCTGTCGCCCAGGGGCTTCGAATTCGTGCACGAAGGGACACAGGAGATGGCTTAGTCGGTGAGCGGCCGCTTAGGACTGTTGCAAACGTCCTCGCGGGGGTGTTTGCAGCGGCCGCGATCTTCTTGATGCTCGCGATTCTCATCCAATAGCATCTCTCGCTGGGGCGTACCCGCCGCACGGCCGCTGCCGGCGGCGCTCCCGCGAGGGCGGGCCGTTCTCGTTCGCCCGTCGCAACTCGGCGTTCTCCTAGCGCAGGCGCTTGGACGCTACAGGCCGGGCGCCAAATCGGAACCGTCCTCCTGCCCGGTTACGGCGACGACGCCCATCCGGTTGAGGTCAGGTGCGTGACGGACGCCCCTAGCCGCCATGAGCGCATCGCCGAGCTCCGTGCCCGATTCGGATTCATCGACGACGCGTAACTGCCGTACTGGCGCGGCGGCCGATACGCGTTTCCGCACAGAACGTGCGCCCCGAACGACCGGCGGAGGAATTCTCCGCTGCACCGTCGTACCGCTCCTATCCGGCGATCTGCGGCGGCGCGTAGCTCATCTCCTGCCGAGGTCCAGCGTCGCTTGGCAATGGTCGAGGAGGCGGACTCGAAGGCCGGCGAGCGTGGGATCGGGCGGGATTGGACCGAGCGCTCGCTCTGACGGAGGGGCCGTTGCATCCGCAGCCTCGACGCCGTACGCGAAGCCCATCGTGTGGTGTCGCCACGTCTCGACCTGGCGAGCGCGTGCGTCCCACGCCTGCGCCGCATCGCCCTCGGGCGGTCGTTCCCCGAGCAGATCCACGAGATACGGGGGCGGCTGGTCGCGGGCCGCAGCGATGGCGCCGTCGACGAGCAAGTCCAAGGCCAGCGTCAGCACGTCGTGGCGCTCGCTCAGGGCCCGGCCCGCGTTGGCTTCGCCCAGCGCTCCCCCGAGGCACTCCGTGAGCACGGCGAGGCGGTGGTCGTGGTCACCTTCTCGCTGCTCCCACGTCTCGACCTGCGCTCGCAGCTGCTCCAGCCGGGCGCGTTCGGGCCGTCGCCGGCTCGCCTCGGTCTCGAACCGCTCTCGGGCGCTAACGGCCCGCGCCGCCACGCGGTCGCGCTCGGCCTGTGCCGCCGCCACGTCGCCCCGGAGACGGTCGGTGCGGCCTCTGGCGGGGAGGGGTCCGTTCACGAGGCGGGCGAGCTCGGCTCGCTCCTCGGCCAGGTCCGCCACCCGGCAGCGAGAGAGGCGCTTGGCCTCGGCGGTGACCAACAGCCGTGCCGTTCGATCCCACTCGCTTGGCGCGCTCAGCGGCGGCGGGAGCCGGTAGCCGAGGGCGTTGACCTTGTAGGACGAGAGGAGGTCGTTGACCCGGTGCTCGAGCACCGCCGCTCCAGCGCGGGCACTGTCGCGCTCGCGGGCGCTCAGGGCGGCGTAGATGTCCTGGGGGTCGATTCCGGCGGCCACCAAGGCGTGGACACCGGCGGTCGCCCGCTCCCGTGGGATGCGCTCGATGAGCTCCCAGAACCGGCGGTGATGGGCAGGATCGAGGGTGGCCGCCCATCGGGCCACCAGCTGCTCGGCCACGGCGCGCTGCTCGCCCCACACCGAGAGCTCCTCCGCGGGGCGAGGGCCGATGGCCCAGGTGGCTCCGCCCCCGTACCCCGGGGCACCGTCTACGGCCCCCCACCGGGAGCGGTAGACGGCGACGGCCCGCACCGCCTGGTCCCAGCTGCGTTGGTGGTCGCCGCCACTGGGCCGGGGGCCGAGGCGGGCCTCGAGGGCGGGGTCAGGGTGGGAGACCGCTCGGGCGCCCACCGCCGTCTCCTCGGCCAACTCGGCCCGGCGGGCCACCGCGAAGGGCACGCCCGGCCCGTCGCCCACCGCCTCGGGGTCGGCCTCCGCCGCACGACGGATGTCGGCCAACTCGGCCAGGGAGCGGGTCCGGCGCAGTCCTTGCGCCTCCCAGGCCAGCGGGTCGAGCTCGCTCGCCAACCGCTCGGTCCGGGAACGCTCGAGCTGTTCCACCACGGCCTCGAAGGGCCCGCCCGGATGACGCAGCACGGGCAGCCACTGCTCGTCGTCCAGGTTGGTCTCCAGGTCTCGGTCGCGCACCAGGTAGGCGGCCACCTCCCGCTCGCCCCGGCTGACCATGACGTAGAAGGCGGCCCGGCTCGTGGTGTCGGTCCCGACCGCCCGGGCCACGTGCATGGTGGAGCCCTGCGACCGGTCGGCGGTGACGGCGTAGGCGTGGGCCAGGCCCCCGGTCCGCCCGTCCTCGAACTCGTGCGTCAGGTACGCCCAGTCCACACGCACCGCCCCTCGGCCACGGAAGTCGACGGTGAGGCCCTGGCGCTCGGGCCGGTCTGGGTCGAGGTGGACGGCGCTGACCACGCCGACCGTGCCGGTGCGAACGTAACGGTCGCGGGCGGCGCCGACGGGGACGAGGGTGTGCCCGGCCTGGGTGAGGGTGACCACCTCGTCGCCCACCGCGAAACGCTGGATGCCGACGGCGAGCTCCGGTCCCCGCACGGTGCCGTCGGCCATCAGGCGTCGGCGAGCCAAGGCGTTGAGTGCGTCGACCTCCCGGCGGTGGGCGGCCATCATCCGCGACGGCTTGGGTGGGCGCGCCCCGCCCGCTGCCAGCCGCTCCTGGCGGTCCGCGTACCAGTCGTCCACGACCCTGGACAGCATCGCCTCGGGGCTGTCGTAGACGCGGACACGCCCGTCGGCGGCCAGGCGGTCCATGGCGCGGCGGACGCGCTGGGGCATCTCGGAGCGCAGCCCCGACAGCGCCGCTCGGACCTCGGCCATGTCCGCTCCGACCTGG
>JALYMX010000410.1 GCA_030773495.1 Actinomycetota bacterium
TCCCGGCGGCGGCGCCGGGCGGCGGCGAGGGGCGCCAGGTCGACGCCGGCGAAGGCGTCGAGGGCGGCTCGCTGGGCGGCGGTGGTGAACAACGACTGGGCGGCGTGTTGGCCGTGCAGGTCCACCAGGCGGGCGCCGACCTCGGCCAGGGCGGCGGCCGGTGCCATGCGCCCGTCCACGTACGCCCGAGAGCGCCCGGCGGCGGGTACGGCGCGGGCCAGCACCACCTCGTCGTCGCCGACGACGAAGCGGCCCTCGACCCACGCCTCCTCGGCGCCCGAGCGCACGCGGGTGCCGTCGGCCCGGCCGCCGACGAGGAGGTCGATGGCTTCCACGACCATGGTCTTGCCCGCCCCGGTCTCGCCGGTGACCGCCGTCATCCCGGGCCCGAGGGCCACGTGCAGCTCGGCGATGACGCCCAGGTCGCGGATGCGCAGCTCGGTGAGCATCAGCGGCCCAGCCCGAACTTGGCCTTGAGGATCTGGTGGAAGTTGCGGCTGCCGAAGGTGACGAACAGCGCGTCGTGGTCGCCCTCGCGGCAGGTGACGGCGTCGCCGGGGGCGAGGGTGGCCAGGTCCTGCCCGTCGAGGACGAGGGTGGCGGGGCGGTCGTGGATGACGGTCACCCGCACGGACTCCTCGGGGCCCAGCACGAGCGAGCGGTCGAACAGGCTGTGGGGCGACACGGGGGTCATCACGATGGCCCGATGGCGGGGTGACACGATCGGGCCCCTGGCCGAGAAGTTGTACGCCGTGGACCCGGTGGGGGTGGACACGATCAGCCCATCGGCCGCGCAGGTGAAGAAGTCGGACTCGTTCACGGCGACGGCGAGATGGATGGTGTGGCCCGACACGGTCTTCTCCAGCACCGCCTCGTTCAGGCAGATGCGGTGGCTGCTGGCCTCGCCGGCCGCCACCTCGACGCGTAGGGTCATGCGCGCCTCCACCTCGTAGTCGCCGTCGAGGAACCGCCGCAGGGCGTCGGTAAGCCCGGCCGGCTCGACCTGGGTGAGGTACCCGAGGTGGCCGACGTTCACCCCGAGCACGGGGACCCCGGCGGGGGCGACGAGATCGACGGTACGGAGCACGGTGCCGTCGCCGCCCAGGCTCACGGCCAGGTCCAGGTCGACGCCCAACTTCTCGGTGGGGCAGGCCCGCCGGCGGAGGACGTCGGTGCGGGCATCGTCCTCGGGCACCCGCACCTCGTGACCCGACGCCTCCAGCCAGGCGATGGCCCGCTCGGCGGCCTCGACGGCCTCGTCCCGCAGCCAGTGGGCCACGATGGCGACGCGGGCCACGCCTACTCCCCGCCCGCCGGCGGGCGGGGTCCCACGTCCGCGGCCCGGGCGCCGGTGGCGTGGGCAACAACGGCGTCGAGGTCGACGGTCGCCGCCGTCCTCCCGTCCTCGTGGGCGCGGAGGTGGAGGAGGAACTCGACGTTGCCGTCGGCCCCGGTGAGGGGCGAGACCATGGCCCCCATCATCGCGGCTCCCTCGCCCGCCAGTGCGGAGCCGACCTCGCTGAGCACCCGGCGCCACACGCGTGGGTCGCGCACCACGCCCCGTCCCCGCGCCGCCTCCGCCCGGCCCGCCTCGAACTGCGGCTTGACCAGGACGACGACATCGGCGCCCGCCTGGGCATTGGGGCCGACCAGGGCCGGCGCCACGAGGCGCAGGGAGATGAACGACAGGTCGGCCACGACCAGGTCGGCCGGCTCCTCGAGGACCAGGTGGCGCACGTTCGTCCGCTCCCGCACGTCGACCCGGGGGTCGCGCCGCAGCCGCTCGTGCAGCTGCCCGAACCCGACGTCGACGGCGGTGACGTGGGCGGCCCCCCGCTGGAGCAGGCAGTCGGTGAACCCGCCGGTGGAGGCGCCGGCGTCGAGGGCCCGTCGCCCCGCCACGTCGACGGCGAAGTGCTCCAGCGCGGCGTCGAGCTTCTCGCCCCCCCGCCCGACGAAGCGGGGCGGCGCGCCCACCAGCTCGACGGGCTCGTGGGGGGCGACCAGCCGGGAGGCCTTGTCGGCCCTGGCCCCCGACACCAGCACGTCGCCGTGGGCGATGCGGGCGACGGCCTGCTCCCGGCTCGCCGCCAGGCCCCGGCGCACCAGCTCGGCGTCGAGGCGTCGGCGGCCGCTCAGCGCCGCCCGCCCCGACGTCCGGCCATGACCCGATGCTACGGGAGAGCGCCCCCGCGGCGGGTAGCCTCGCCCCGGTGCTGCCTCTCAAGGACGAGAACCCCACCCGCACCACCCCTCTCGTCACCATCCTGCTCATCGCCGCCTGTGTGGCCATCTGGGTGCTCGTCCAGCAGGGCGGCCAGCGCAGCGACGGCGACCGCTTCACCTTCGAGACGGCGGCCATCCCCTGCGAGGTCGTGGAAGGGCGGCCGTTGACCGAGGAGGAAGTCGTCGTCACCGTGCGCGGCGACGACGCCGCCTGCACCGACGTGCCGGCCACGCCGCCCGTCTTCCCCGACAAGAGCGTGTACCTGGCCGTGCTCTACTCGATGTTCCTCCACGGGAGCTGGCTGCACCTGGGCGGCAACATGCTGTTCTTGTGGGTGTTCGGCAACAACATCGAGGACAAGCGGGGCAAGCCCGCGTTCATCATCTTCTACCTGCTGGCCGGCTTGGCCGCCACCGCCGCCCACATCGCCGTCCAGCCCGGCAGCACCGTGCCGGTGGTGGGCGCCTCCGGCGCCATCGCCGGGGTGATGGGGGCGTACCTGGTGCTGTACCCCAACGTCATGATCCGGTCGCTGATCCTGCTCGGGTTCTTCGTCCTCTTCCGCGACATCGCCGCCAAGTGGCTCCTCGGCATCTGGTTCGTGTCGCAGTTCTTCATCAACCCCAATGAGGGGGTGGCGTGGATGGCGCATGTGGGCGGGTTCGTGTTCGGCGTGGTGGCCGGGCTGGTGTGGCGGGCGACCGGCGAGCCGGAACGCCGGTCCACGCCGGCCGACACCCCCTGGCGGGGCTGGTAGCTGCTCAGCCGGCGCCGCTTGCCCATGCGGCGACGACGGCGGCCAGGTCGTCGGCCACCAGGTCGCACGAGGCGTCCTCGGGCACCTCGGCCGGCGTGGTGACCCCGCTGAGCACCAGGGCGAACCGGGCCGCCAGGTTGCGGGCCAGGGCGCCGTCGGTCGCCGGCCGGTCACCCACCATGACCGCCACCGGCCCGACCCGCTCGCCCACCAGGGCGACCATGGGCCCGTGGGGCTTGCCGGCCACCTCCGGGGTGGCCCCGCTGGCGTAGGCGACGGCGGCGAGGAGGGCTCCACCTCCGGGGATCAGGCCGTCGGGCGTCGGGTAGGTGGCGTCGTCGTTCGTGCCGATCAGCCGGGCGCCGGCCATCACCGCCGCCGTTGCCGCCGTGAGCCGGGCGTAGTCGAACTCGAGGTGCCAGCCGACGACGACGACGTCGGCCGGGCCCTCCCGCACCACGCGCACGTCGCGCTGGCGCAACGCCTCCTCGACCCCCGGTCCGGCGCACACCAGGGCGGAGTTGCCGGGCTCGACGAGCGACGCGGCCGCCTGCGCCGAGGTGACCACGTCGTCGACGGCCGCCGGCACGCCCATGGTCTCCAGCTTCTCGACGTAGCCGGCGACCGGCTTGTTGGAGTTGTTGGTGAGGAACACCACGCGCTCGCCGGCCGCCCGCAGGGCGGCCACGGCACCGGCCGATCCCGGGATGGCCTCTTCGCCGCGCCAGATCACACCGTCGAGGTCGAGAGCCCAAGTCACCCGCGCATCGTGGTCGCGGCCGCCCGCCGCGCACCACCCGGCCGCCCCCGCGCACCTGTGCTACGCATGCGAGGTGCCCCGCTTCGAGCCCTTTGCCGGCGTGCGCTACGCCACTTCCGACGGCCGCCTCGACGACGTGCTGGCCCCGCCCTACGACGTGATCACCCCCGAGGAGCGCCGGCGGCTGGCCGGGCGCAGCGAGCACAACGCCGTGCGCATCGAGCTCCCCGAGGAGGAGGACGGCCGCGACCGCTACGGGGTGGCGGCCGCCCTGTGGGAGGCGTGGCAGGCGGCCGGCGTGCTGCGCACCGACGAGGAGCCGTCGTTCTACGTGTACCGCATGGGCTACCACGACGAGGGAGGCCGGCCGCGCCAGACCACGGGGGTGGTGGGCGCCCTGACCCTGTCTCCCCTCGACGAGGGCGACGTGCTGCCACACGAGTACACCACCCCCAAGGCCCGGGCCGACCGCCTCGACCTCCTCCGGGCCTGCCGGGCCAACCTGTCGCCCATCTGGGCCCTGTCGACCACGGAGGGGCTCTCGACGCTGTGCGATCCCTCGGGCCCACCCGACGCCAGGGGCACCGACGACGACGGCGTGCACCACCGGCTGTGGCGGGTGTCGGCCCCGGGCACGGTGGAGGCCATCACGGCGGCGGTGGCCGCCAACCCGGTCATCATCGCCGACGGCCACCATCGCTACGAGACGGCGCTGGCCTACCGCGACGAGCGCCGGGCCGCCACCAACGACGCCCCCGGCGCCTACGACGCCGTGCTGACGTGGGTGGTGGAGGCCAGCGAGGAGCAGCTCACCGTGGCGCCCACCCACCGGCTGGTGTCGGGCCTGCCCGAGGGCTTCGACCTTCTGGCCGCCCTCGACGCCTTCTTCGAGGTGGCCGACGCCGGCCCCGCCGACGGCGCCCTTCCCGGGCGGATGGCGGCGGGCGACGCGCTGGCCGTCGTCACCGCCGCCGGCGCCTTCCTCCTGCGACCGAAGCCGGCAACCGAGGCCGCCGCCGGCCAGGCCCTCGACACCAGCCGCCTCGACGTCGCCCTGGGCGCCCTGCCCGCCCACCGGCTCGTGTACCAGCACGGCATCGACCAGGTGCTCACCGCCGTGGCATCGGGGGTGGCGCAGGCCGCCTTCGTCGTCCGCCCCGCCACCATCGCCCAGATCGCCGCCGTCGGCAGGGGCGGCGCCCGCATGCCGCCGAAGACGACGTTCTTCACCCCCAAGCCCCGCACCGGCCTGGTCTTTCGTGCGGTCCCCGGCTGACGGCCCCGCCTTCCCCACCACCTCGCAGCTCTACGACTGGGAGCTCGAGCACGTCCACCGGCGCCACGACCAGGATCTGGCGTTCTACGCCGAGCTGGCCGCCCGCACGGGGGGCCCGGTCCTCGAGCTCGGCTGCGGGACGGGCCGCCTCACCGCACCGCTCGACGCCGTGGGCCTCGACCTCGACCCGGCCATGCTGGCCGGCGCTCGCGCCGCGGGGTGCGCCGCCTCGTGCAGGCGGACATGCGCCGCTTCGCCGTCGCCCCCCGCTTCGGCTTGGTGGTGATCGCCTACAACACCCTCCAGGTCCTGCCGGACGACGCCGGCCGGGCGGCGTGCCTGGCGCATGCCGCGGCCGCCTTGCGCCACGGCGGGCTGGTCGCCACGGAGGTGACCGACTTCCAGGCCGGCGCCGTCCACGACCACGTCGACCCCGAGGTCCTGGCCGAGGCCGACGGTCTGTCGCTCGCCGGTGCCCTGGTGCACGACTTCGCCGCCCGGCTCACCACGTACCACCGCCGCGTCGTCGCCGGTCGGCGTGCCCGCGTCGACCACGTGCGCCTGCGCTGCCTGCGCCGCCCCGAGCTCGAGGCGCTGCTGGTGACGGCCGGCCTGCACCCGGTCGACGTGGCCGAGGACGGCCCTCGCCTGCGGGTGGCAGCGGCGCCGGTTCCTTAGGAGGCCCGGCCGGGCGCCGGCGCGTCGGGCCGGCACACACGGCACGGGGTGAGTCGCCGGGCCCGGGCGTCGCCCTCGGTGAGCGCCGGCAGGGGGCTTCTGCCCTCCACGAGGCGGCAGCTCGGACGGTGGTAGGAGG
>JALYMX010000411.1 GCA_030773495.1 Actinomycetota bacterium
GCTCGCTCCTCGGTGCCGGCGACGGCGCCGGCGGCGGGGCCCGGCGGGCCCAGCCACCGCACCCGCAACTCGCCGAAGCTGGTGGGTTGCTCCAGGTCGACCAGCCCGTCCTTGTACAGCTCGAGCAGGGCCAGGAACCGCACGATGACCTCCATGCGGGCCTCCAGCCCCTGCGTGAGGCGGCGGAAGGTGGTGTGGCGCACGGCCGGCAGCACGCCCCGCAGCTCGTCGACCACCTCCCGCACGCTGACCCGCACCGGGGCCACGTGGGACAAGTCGACGCGCGGCGGCGGCCGGGGCGTCACCGCCCGCACGAAGGCGGCCCGCAGGTCGCCGGGCGTCACCCCGGCCAGCACGTCGGGCACCAGCCCGACGAAGCGCTCCTCCAGGCCGGCGACGCGGGGACGGGAGCGGTCGGCGTCCACGGCCAGGCGGTCGAGGGCGCGCGCCGCCTCCTTGAACGTCTTGCACTCGAGCAGCCGGGCGAGGAGCAGGTCACGCTCCTCCCACAGGGCCAGCTCCTCGTCGAGCTCGCCGTCGCCGGCGTCGGGGAGGAGCCGGCGGGTCTTGAGCTCGATGAGGGTGGCGGCGATGAGGAGGAACTCCGTGGCCACGTCGAGGTCGAGCGCCTGCAGGTCGCCCATGTGGGCCAGGTAGGCGTCGACGATGGCGCTGAGGGACACCTCGTAGAGGTCGACCTGCTGGCGGGTGATGAGGTGCAGCAGGAGGTCGAACGGCCCCTCGAACACCGGCGTCGAGACCTCGTAGGGCACCGCCGAAGAATACCGGGGGGCCCTCGGCGACCCGCGAATACCATGAGCCGTGCCCCGCGTCCTCTCCGGCATCCAGCCCACCGGCGAGATCCACCTGGGGAACTACCTGGGCGCCGTGCGCCAGTGGGTGGCCGACCAGGACCGGTACGACTCGTACTACTGCGTGGTCGATCTCCACGCCCTCACCGTGCCCAGGGAGCCGGCCGAGCTGCGGGCCCGCACGCGCGAGACCGCCCTGGTGCTCCTCGCCGCCGGCCTCGACCCGGCCCGCTGCACGCTGTTCGTGCAGAGCCACGTGGCCGAGCACCCCGAGCTTTCCTGGCTGCTCGAGTGCGTGGCCAGCCTGGGCGAGCTGCGGCGCATGACCCAGTTCAAGGACAAGGCGGCCAAGGGGGGCGAGGAGTCGGCCCGCGTGGGCCTGTTCACCTACCCGGTCCTGCAGGCGGCGGACATCCTGCTCTACCACGCCGACCGGGTCCCCGTGGGCGACGAGCAGCGCCAGCACCTCGAGCTGTGCCGCGACCTCGCCACCCGGTTCAACGGGCGGTACGGCGAGGTGTTCACCGTGCCCGAGGCCGCCGTCCCCGCCGTCGGTGCCCGCATCATGGACCTCCAGACCCCGACGGCCAAGATGTCGAAGTCGTCGGAGTCGCCCCAGGGCACGGTGCTCGTGCTCGACCCTCCCGAGGTCGTCGAGCGCAAGATCAAGCGGGCGGTCACCGACACCGGCACCGAGGTGCGCTACGACCCGTCGACCAAGCCCGGCGTGTCCAACCTGTTGAGCATCCTGGCCGCCGCCACCGGCTCCACCCCCGAGCGGGTGGCCGAGGGCTACACGCAGTACGGCGCCCTCAAGTCCGACACGGCGGCCGCCGTGGTGGAGCTCCTGGCGCCGGTGCGCCAGCGCTACACCGAGCTGGCCGCCGAGCCGGGTGCGGCCGCCGCCATCCTCGCGGAGGGGGCGGCCAAAGCAGGTGCGGTGGCGTCGGCCACCCTGGCGGCGGCGCGAGAGGCGATCGGACTGCTCCCCCGCTGACCCCTCACGTGAGCAGGCGGAACCAGCCCTCCAGGGCGGGGGTGAAGAGGCGGTCGAGCGCCCGCGGGAGCAGGAGCACGAGCACGAGGAGGATGGCCATCGAGTACTGCCGCACTCGCAGGTACCCCGGCCACCAGCGGGACGGCAGGAGGCGCTCCACCACCGCCGAGCCGTCGAGTGGGGGGAGGGGGATGAGGTTGAACACGGCCAGCACCACGTTGACCACGCCGAGCGAGAGCAGCGCCTCGTGGGCGAGGGGCGGGCGACCGGCGTACCCGTCGTCGGGGATCACGCCCCGGAGCACGACGGCGGCCAGCAGGGCGAGAGCGATGTTGACCGCCGGTCCGGCCAGGCTGACCAGCACGGAGTGGTTGCGGGGGCTGCGCAGCTTGCCGGGGCTGACAGGCACGGGCTTGGCCCAGCCGAACGGCGAGGCGCCGGCCAGCACGAGGATGGCGGGAAGGATGACGGTGCCCACCGGGTCCACGTGCGACACCGGATTGAGGGTGAGGCGGCCCGCCTTCTTGGCCGTGTCGTCGCCGTAGCGCAGCGCCACCGCCCCGTGCGAGACCTCGTGGAGGATCACCGAGCCGAACAGCGCGGCCAGCAGCAGGAGCGTGTTCGTGCCGACCACGCCGCGGCGGACGAGGGCGTAGGCGAGCACGACGCCGAGCAGGGCCAGCACCAGGCCGCGCCGGCGGGTCATGAACTCCGGGGACTGCACGACGATCGACTGGGGCGTGCGGCGTCAGCGCCGGGAGGCGCACGAGATGCAGGAGCGGGCGGCGGGCATGGCCTCCAGGCGGGCCGCGTTGATCGGCTGGCCGCAGCCCTCGCACACGCCGTACGTGCCGGCGTCGAGCTTGGCCAGGGCGTGCTCCACCTCTTCGAGCGTCTCCCGCAGGCTGGCGGCCAGGGCCTCGGCCTCCCCCCGCTCCGCCGTCACCTGGCTCGAGTCGGCGAAGTTGGCGTCGTAGGTGAGCCCGCCGTCGCCGAAGCCGAGCTCGGCCAGCTTGTGGCGAAGCTCCTCCCGCTCGTGCTCGAGGGCCAGGCGGGGGTCAACGGAGGGGGCGTCGTTCGCCACGACAAAGAGGCTAGTGGGTGGCGCCGGCCTCCGGTGCAGGAGTCGCGTCAGGTCCGGGGGTGCCAGCGGGCGTACGCGTCGGCGAGCGACGCGGGGTCGAGGATCGCCGGGTGGCCGTTCAGGAGCTGCTGCACCACGGCCACCGGCGCCCCCCGCGCCGCCAGGTGGGCGGCGAAGGAGTGGCGCAGGACGTGGGGACCGAGGTGGCCCTGCAGCCCGGCGTGGCGGGCCCGATCCTTCACGATCGCCCATCCCCACTGCCGCGACAGCCGCCCGCCGCGCGCGTTGACGAACAGCGCTGCGTCGTCGGGCGGCGCGTGCCGTCGCCCTGCGCCCGTCATCACGGGACGGCCGCCCGGCGCCAGCCACGTCTCGAGCGCTCGCGCCGCCGCTCCCCCGTAGGGCACCGCGCGGGCACGGGGACCGCCCAGGCGGGCCACGCTGCCGGCGATATCGTCCACCGAGAGGCCCACCGCCTCCGAGATCCGGGCGCCCGTGGCGTAGAGCAGCTCGAGCAGGGCGAGGTCCCGGCGGTCGCCGGCGCTGCGACCGGGCACCGACGCCAGCAGCGAGGCGACCTCCTGCTC
>JALYMX010000412.1 GCA_030773495.1 Actinomycetota bacterium
GCGCCGGCCAGCGCCGACGGGCTCGAGGTGATCCGCGTCGCCACGGTCTCCGAGGCGCTCGGTTGGTTGGGGGTGGCGCCCCCCGTGCCCAGGTAGCATCTGGTCGTGCTCGCCCGCCGCAGCGCGGCCATGATCGAGGCGCTGGGCGCCGTCGCCCCCGGACGCCCCCTCCGGGAGGGGCTCGACCGCATCCTCCAGGCCAACATGGGCGCCCTCATCGTGGTGGGCGACGGGCCCGACGTGTTGGCCATCTGCTCGGGCGGCTTCCTCCTCGACGCCGAGTTCAGCCCGCAGCGGCTGTCCGAGCTGGCGAAGATGGACGGGGCCATCATCCTCGCCTCCGACGCCAGCCGCATCGCCCGGGCCAACGTCCATCTCGTGCCCAACCCCAACGTGCCGACATCGGAGACCGGCACCCGCCACCGCACGGCCGAGCGGGTGGCCCGGTCGGTCGACGTTCCCGTCATCTCCGTGTCGGAGGACATGTCGATCATCGCCGTGTACCGCCACGACCGGAAGCACCCGCTCGAACCCGTCCCCCGGCTGGTGACCCGCGCCAACCAGGCGCTCCAGACGCTCGAGCGCTACAAGACCCGCCTCGACGCCGTCAGCAGCGCGCTCTCGGCGCTGGAGGTCGAGGACCTGGTGACGGTGCGCGACGTCGTCACCGTCCTCCAGCGGGTCGAGATGGTCCGCCGCATCGCCGAGGAGATCGACGGCTACATCGTCGAGCTGGGCACCGACGGGCGTCTGGTGCTGCTGCAGCTGGAGGAGCTCATGGGCGGCGTGGAGGACGATCGCCGCCTGGTGATCAAGGACTACTTCCAGGACCGGCCGAACTGGCGCCTCGACCAGGCCATGGAGGCGCTGTCGAGCCTCACCACCGAGGACCTGCTCGACTTGAAGGCCGTCGTCGGCGTGCTCCACCTCCCGAGCGACGGGAACGAGCTCGAGGGCGGCCTGCCGCCTCGCGGGTACCGCTTGCTCTCCAAGATCCCCCGCCTGCCCGAGTCGGTGAGCGAGAACATCGTGAACCGGTTCTCCAACCTGCAGAAGATCCTGCGGGCGAGCGTCGAGGAGCTCGACGACGTGGACGGGGTGGGCGAGGCGCGCGCCAAGGCCATCAAGGAGGGCCTCTCCCGCCTGGCCGAGACCTCGATCCTCGACCGGTACTCCTAGCCGGCGCCCCACCCGCAGCCCGAGGCGGGCGGGGAGAGTTGTCCGCTGTGCGCCTCGACCAGTACCCTGAAGGGCACTCCTTCCATCTCGTCCCCCCGGGAGAGGTATGCCTGCAACTGCGTTCGACGTCGGCGACAAGGTCGTGTACCCACACCACGGGGCGGCGGTGATCGAGAAGCGGGAGCAGAAGGAAGTCTTCGGAGAGAAGCGCGAGTACCTGGTCCTGAAGCTGGCCTACGGCGACCTCACGCTGATGGTGCCGTGCGACAACACCGACGAGGTCGGCCTGCGCGAGGTCATCAACGACGAAGAGGTGGAGGAGGTGTTCGCCGTCCTTCGCAAGAAGGAGGCGCGCATGCCCACCAACTGGTCGCGCCGGTACAAGAACCACGTCGAGAAGCTGAAGTCGGGCGACATCTACCAGGTCGCCGAGGTGGTGCGGAACCTGTCCATCCGCGACAAGGACAAGGGCCTGTCGGCGGGCGAGAAGCGCATGCTCACCCGGGCCCGCCAGATCCTGGTCTCCGAGCTCACCTTCGCCATCGGGGTCTCCGAGGAAGAGGCCGAGCAGAAGCTCAACGAGGCACTCCCGTAGCGCAGCGGCGTTCAGCCACCGCGTCGCCCGGCCGATAAGGACCAGGCGATGTTCGTTGAGGTCGTCCGCCTGCTCGTCGTGTTCCTCGCCACTGCTGGCGGGCTGGCCCTCGGTCGTGGCCCCGACGGCGCGGCGGCGGGCAACGCCGCCGTGGTCGGCGCCACCCTCGGAGCCTGCGTCGGCTACGTCGGCGGTGGGATGCTCGGCCGCCTGCTCGCCCAGGCCATGGGCGTGGCCGAGCGCCGCCTCGAGCAGCAGCCGGCCCACCGGCTGGTGGCGGGCGCCCTGGGGGCGGCCGTCCTCGCCGCCGCCGTGGGCATCGTGCTCCTGCCCATCGCCTTCTTGCTCCCCGCCCGGGCCGGGTGGGCAGTGGTGGCGCTGTTCGTGTGGACGGGTGCGTACCAAGGCTTCCGGCTGGGGGCGCGCAAGAGCGACGAGCTGCTGGCCATGGCCGGGCTGTCGTCGCGGCCGCTGGTGCGTGTCACTCCCTATGAGGAGCGCGAGCAGGAGGCCGTGCTGGTCGACACCAGCGCCGTCCTCGACGGGCGCTTGCTCGGCCTGGCCCGCGCCGGCTTCCTGCACGACGCCCTCCTCGTCCCCCGCTTCGTGCTCGACGAGGTGCAGGCGGTGGCCGACGCCGCCGATGCGGTGCGCCGGCGGCGGGGGCGGCAGGGGCTGGAGGTGCTCGAGGCGCTCCAGCACCAGCCCGGCGTCACCGTCCAGGTCCTCGACGACGAGGTCCCCGAGCACGAGGAGGTCGACGCCAAGCTGGTGGCGCTGGCTCGGCGCCTGCGCTGCGGCCTGCTCACCCTCGACGAGGCGCTCCAGCGCGTCGCCGAGCTCCAGGGCGTGCGCTGCCTGAGCCTGAGCCGCCTGGCCGACGGGGTCCGCCCGGTCCACGTGCCCGGCGACGTGGTGCGGGTGCCCATCAGCCGGGAGGGCAGGGAGCCCGGCCAGGGGGTCGGGTTCCTCGACGACGGCACCATGGTCGTGGTCGGCGACGCCGCCGGCCTGGTGGGCCGCGACGTGACGGTGCGCATCACCGGCAACGCCCGCACCTCGCTCGGGCGCATGCTCTTCGCCACCGTGGCCGCCGAGGGATGAGCGTCTGGGCCGTTGTGGTGGCCGCCGGGCAGGCCACGCGGTTCGGGCGACCCAAGCAGTACCAGGTCCTCGGTGGCCGGCGGGTGCTCGAGTGGTCGCTGGCCGCCGCCCGGGAGGTGGGCGACGGCGTGGTGCTGGTCGTGCCCCCGGGCGCCGAAGCCGACCCCGAGCCCGGTGCCGACGCGGTGGTCGCCGGCGCGGCGACGCGGTCGGGCTCGGTGCGCCGGGGACTGGCCCGGGTGCCGCCCGGCGCCGACGTGGTCGTGGTGCACGACGCCGCCCGGCCCTTCGCCGACGCGTCGCTCTTCCGGGCTGCGGTGGACGCCGTAGCGGGCGGGGCGGACGGCGCAGTGTGCGCCGTGCCGGTCACCGACACGGTGAAGAAGGTGGCCGCCGCCCGGGTGGTGGCGACGGTGGACCGTTCGGGCCTGTGGGCCGTGCAGACGCCGCAGGCCTTCCGCGCCGACGTGCTGCGGCGGGCGCACGCCGGCGGCGGCGAGGCGACGGACGACGCCGCCCTGGTGGAGGAGGCGGGTGGCCGCGTCGTCGTCGTGCCCGGCGACCCCCGCAACCTCAAGCTCACCCGACCCGAGGACCTGGTCGTGGCCGAGGCCCTGCTCGGGGCACCTCCGGTGCGGATCGGCCAGGGCTACGACGTCCACGCCTTCAGCGACGATCCACGGCGCCCGCTCGTCCTGGGCGGGGTGGCCATCCCCGGTCACCGCGGGCTGGCCGGCCACAGCGACGCCGACGTCGTCGCCCACGCCGTGGCCGATGCTCTGCTCGGCGCCGGCGGCCTCGGCGACCTCGGCTCGCACTTCCCCGACTCCGACCCGGCGTGGGCCGGCGCCGACAGCATCGGCCTGTTGGGCGAGGTCGTGCGCCGGTTGGCCGACGCCGGGTGGCGCCCGGCCAACGCCGACTGCACGGTCGTGCTCGAGGCGCCCCGCCTGGCGCCCCACCGCGCCGTCATGCAAGCCCGCCTGACGGCCGCCCTCGGCGCCCCGGTCAGCGTGAAGGCGGCCCGCGCCGAGGGACTGGGGGCGTTGGGGCGGGCCGAGGGGATCGCCTGCTCGGCCGTGGCCCTGGTGGCGCGGGCGTGTCC
>JALYMX010000413.1 GCA_030773495.1 Actinomycetota bacterium
CGGCCACGGTGCCGGCGGTCTCGCCCAGGCGCCAGTGGGCCACGGCGGCGTCGTTGGACACCGCCCCCCGGTAGGTCTCGGTGCCGGCGGGCAGGGTGCGGCTGAGCCGGCGCAGGTACCCCGAGCCGGGGTTCTCGTAGCTGGTGGTGGTGCGCAGCTTGAGCTTGGCGGAGTCGGCCACCGTGGCGGTGGGAAGGCCGAGCTCGGGACGGGCGTACTCGGTGGCGGTCTTGTGGCCGTCGGCGTCGGTGCTCGAGGTCGCCAGGCCGTAGCGGGGCCCCAGGTACTGGCCGGGGACCACGGCCTCCGTGCCGTCCGGCGGGGTCCAGTACAGCCCGGCCACCGCCAGCCCGCCGCGCTCGTAGTAGTCGATGCGGATGCGGTGGCGCGAGCCGGGCACGGCGTTGTAGAAGCTGCCCGGCGGGGAGAAGCGCGCCGGGTGGTCCGACCAGTCGCCGGTGAGCCCCTGGTCGTCGATGTACAGGCCCATGCCGTCGTCGCCGAAGAGGCGGAAGGTGTAGATCCCTTCGGTGGGCAGGGTGATCTCGCCGGTGAAGCGGGCCGACCAGTTGTCGACCTTGCCGAGGCCCTCGGGCCCCCCGTAGCCCCAGTCGCGGTTGAGCGCCCCGGTGGGCTCGCCCACCCCCAGGCGGTGCAGGGCGGCCGGGCCGGCCAGCTCGGCGGTGGTCCAGTACTGGGCGGCCAGCCCCCGCATGCCCTCGTCGTAGCCGGTGGTGGCCACCGGCACCGCCGCGCAGGTGCCGTTGGGGACGCCGGTGGTGAGGTTGAAACAGCCCTGGGGGGCGGGGCCGTAGGTCTTCTCCGGGCGCTTGGCGTCGTCGTAGGTGGTGGTGGTGGTGCTCCCGGTGGCGTCGGTGGCCGACACCGCCTGGTCGTCGGCGTTCCACGTCGTGGTGGCCACCTTGCCCGCCGCGTCGCGGTCGTCTCTCGTCCGCCCGGCGGCGTCGAAGCTGACCCGTCGGGCGCTGGGCTCGGGCAGCCCGGCCACGCGCACCTCGGTCTCGGTGGGCGAGGCGTAGGTGTAGGAGTGGGCGGGCCGGGCGTCGCCGGCGCTCGGGGCGCCGAGGGTCACGCTGGCCACCCGCGCGCCGTCGTAGGCGATGACCGTGCGGGTGGAGTCGTCGTCGACCCGCTGGAGCTTGGCCACCATGTCGGCGGCGAGGGGGTCGCGCACCCGGGTGAGGCGCCCGCCGTCGTAGCCGAAGTCGGTCACCTCGGGGTCCTTGCCGCCGGGGTCCTCGATGCGCACCAGCTGGGCGCTCTGCGCATCCGCGCCCGAGTACAACAGGTTGGTCTCGGTCCCGTCCCAGTAGCGGATGCGGCACAGCATCCCGCTCGGCGCCTGGACGTAGCCCTCACGAGTGGGGCAGGGCGACGGGGTGGTCAACGAGTAGGGGTCGCTGCCGTAGAACAGCTCGACCACCTGGCCCGACACCGGGTCCTTGATGCGACCGAGGCGGGCGGTGGCCCCGTTCCACTCGTAGATGGGGGCGGCCGGGGCGATGTCGTTGGGGGCCGAGGTGACCCGGTGGAGCTGGCCTTTGGAGTTGAACGTGTAGATGAGCCCGTCGCCTCCTTGGGCCACGAAGGTCGTGCCCACGCCCGCCTCGTTGACGATGCTGAGGTGGGCGTCGTCGGCCTGGGTGGGCGCCCACGAGGTCTCCGACGCCTTGCGGTACTCGTGGGCCACCCCGGAGGCGTCGAGCAACACGATGCTGGCGTCGCCGATGACGGCCTCGGTGTAGGAGAACTCCCCGTCCACGTCGGCCGACAGCGACCACCCCTGGGGCAGGGCGGGGGCGGTGGTGGACAGCCAGCTGGCCGGGACGATGCCGGTGAAGGGGCCGGTGACCCACAGCTGGACGTAGGCCGAGCCGATCCCCTCTTGGTACTCGATCCTGATGGGCACGGTCTGGTTGGCCTGCAGGTTGACCGCCGTGCCGTACTCGGCGCTGGTCGACACCCCGGCGCTGTCGAGAACGACCTGGTCGCCCACGGTGATCGTGACCCCGTCGTCGTGGGCGGCGCCGAAGTACCAGTTGTTGGCCTGGTAGGGCACGGTGACGAAGCCCTGCCACACCACCGAGAAGTCGTTGTCGCCGAGGGACGGGGCCGGCGGGCCCCCGCCCCAGCTGAACGACACCTGGGGGTCGCGGCGCACGATGCGCTGGTAGGCCGGGTTGGCGTTTTGGGTGTAGGTGCCCGTGAGCCCGAAGCGCTGCTGGGCCCGGGAGTTGTAGGCGTAGGAGACCCCGATGGGCCCGCCGGCGCTGGCCATGGTGGGCGAGGCCGTGTGCAAGACGAAGTTGCCGTTGGCCAGGTTGACCTTGCCGGGGCCGATGGGGTCGAGCGGGCTCACCGCCGCCTCGCCCAGGCGCAGGTCGAGCTTGAACTTCCGCGGCGCCGAGCGCACCCACTCGGTGCCGTCGTAGGCGTAGACCTTCCAGTGGTAGGTCATGCCGTCGACCAGCGAGCCCGCCGGGGCGGTCCAGGTGGGCGAGGGGACCCACCCGGAGTTGAGCGTCGAGCCGGTGTCGCCGTCGGGGTTGGTGGTCACCCGGAACCAGTAGCTCACCGCCTCGCCGTCGCCGTCGCTCGACGCGGTGGCGCTGAAGGTGGGCGTGTCGGTGGTGACGGTGGCGCCGGCGTCGGGGCTGAGCGGCTCGGACACGGTGGGCAGGGTGTTGTGGGTGACGTAGAGGGCCGAGGACACGCCGCTGCCGGCCATCTCGGCGGCGGCCAGGCGGAAGTAGGAGTTGAACCCCGAGGTGTCCATGGAGATGCCGTGGGCGGGCCACACCCCGCTCGACCAGTTGCGCATCCACCCGGTGAGGTCGACGTAGGTCCAGTTGTTGACCGGCGGGTTGTCGAGGTAGATGGGCTCGTTGTGGTGGTTGGGCAGGCGGTCCCAGCGGATGCTCCAGTCCTCCCAGGCGTCGGCCACCGGCCACATGGTCAGGCGGGGCGACGACCCCGACGAGGACAAGAACCAGCCCCGCCACTGCGCCGAGAGGATCCGCTTGCCCAGCACCGGGCCCAAGTCGTAGTTCAAGTAGCTGTAGTTCTCGTTCGAGGAGTACACTTGGTAGCCGACCTTGTCCACGTAGGCGTCGCCGTCCCACTGCGCCGAGCCGTTGTAGTTGCAGCTCCAACACGCACTCGAGGCGTAGGCGTCCCAGTGGCGGCTTTGGCGCCCGGCGTCGAAGGTGGGGTCGACGCGGACGGGGTAGACCCGGGCGGGGTGGGCCAGCCAGGCGGCGTCGACCGAGACCTCGAGGGCCCAGGCGCCGGCGGCGCCCACCAGGGCGACGTTGACCTCGGTGGAGACGGGGTCGTCGACGGCGACGTCCACGCTCGAGTCGTAGGCGCGCCCCTTGGGCACCACCACGGCGGGCGTGCCGGCGCCGTCGAGGAAGGCGATGGTGCCGTCGTCGGCCACCTTGGGGGTGAGGCCGTCGAGGGTGAGGGGGAAGCGCCAGGTGGCGGGAGCGCCGGCGGGCGGGCGCTCGGTGACCACGATGGTCTCCTTCACGCCGTGGCCGAAGGCCTCCTCGACGAGGTCGATCCCGGGGCGACGCCCGGGTAGCGGAGCTTGTGGCCCTCGACCACCGCCCGCCGGGCGGGCACCGCCCCGGCCAGGCTGAACCCCAGGCTCCAGCCGTTGCCCGCCAGCCGCGCCAGGTGGTCGGGCCCGGTGGCCTCGGAGAACGACAGCTCGACGGGCGCCGAGCGGGTGCGGTAGCGACCGTTGGCCGTCGCCTCCAGCGTGGTGTCGATGGGCTTCCAGGCGCCGGTGGCGTCTTGGTAGTTGGCCGGGGCGGCGTGCAGCACCGAGGTCGACGTCCCGTCGGGGTTGTCGTAGGTGTCGGTGGTGGCGCTGCGAGCCACCAGCTTGGAGCGGGCGGGGTCGAAGGACAACGTGCGGTCCTTGGCCTGGCGCTCCAGGTCGCCGTCGATGGGCGGCGGGTTGGTGAAGTCGCCTTCGGGGACGTCGAGCGTGGGCCTCGGGGCCGGGGTGGACGGCAGCGGGGGGAGCTCCCTCGCCGTCCTCGCCTCTGGCCCAGCGGCGGCGGTCGCCGGGCGGTCGAGGGCGACGAGCTCGGTCCCGAGCAGCGCCAGGGTGAGGATGACGCACACACCCAAGCGGGCACGCGGTCGGCAACGACGCACGTCGTTCGGCCTTTCGCCTCGTACCCGGACCCACCCACCGCCGGAACACGATGGAAGTGACTGGTTGCTTCGGCGCATGCCCGGCGGCGCTGTAGCAGGAATTGGACGTTTCTTCGACTGGGCCGGCCGCCGGTACCCTCCTCGCCATGCCCGACGAGGTGGCGGTGGGCGCCGGCCTGCGCATCCCGCTCCACGAGCTGGACTGGCGGTTCTCGGCCAGCGGCGGCCCGGGCGGCCAGCACGCCAACACGGCCAACACCAGGGTCGAGGTGCGCTTCGACGTGGCCTCCTCCCCGTCGCTCACGCCGTGGCAGCGGGCCGGGGTGTCTTCGCCGCCCGGACCAGCGCATCGCCAAACCTGGGCGAGTCCTCGGCTTTGCCCTGCTGGTCACGTGGCGCATCGTCGTCTCAACGCTCACGCTCTGACGGGTCATCGGCCGCTGACACACCTGCCCGTGGTGACACGGCCACTGTTCGGATAACGACGGGTGG
>JALYMX010000414.1 GCA_030773495.1 Actinomycetota bacterium
GGCCGGCGACGACGACGGCGGCCGGCGGGCCCGGGTCGTCCAGTCCGGCGGGCACCTGCTGGGCGAGCTGCGCCACGCCGCGCCGGTCCCGGCCGGGCACGTGGCGTGGGTGGAGGAGCTGGCCGGCGGGCCGGCGCTGCGGGTGGTGCCGGTCGACGTGGCCTCCCTGCTGGCCGAGCGGCTGTGGGGCGAGGTCACCGCCGTGCTCACCAGCGCCACCGTGCCGCCGCTGCTCGCCCGCCGCCTCGGCATCGACCCGGAGCGCCACGACGACCTCGACGTGGGAAGCCCGTTCCCCCACGCCGAGCACGCCCTGCTCTACTGCGCTGCCCACCTGCCCGACCCCCGCCGCCCTGAGCACCCGGCGGCGCTGCACGACGAGCTGGAGGTCCTCGTGCGGGCGGCCGGCGGGCGGACGCTGGCCCTGTTCACCAGCCGGCGGGCCATGGCGGCAGCCGCCGAGGCCCTCGCCCCCCGCCTGCCCTGGCCGGTGCTCACCCAGGGCGACCTGCCCAAGCCGGCGCTGGTGGCCGCCTTCGCCGAGAACGAGCACTCGTGCCTGTTCGCCACCATGGGCTTCTGGCAGGGGATCGACGTCCCCGGTCCGTCCCTGTCGCTGGTCACCATCGACCGCATCCCCTTCCCCCGGCCCGACGAGCCCCTGGTGCAGGCCCGCCGGGACCTCGCCGGCCCCCACGCGTTCCGCCTCGTCGACCTCCCCCGCGCCGCCACCCTGCTGGCCCAGGGCGCCGGCCGCCTCCTGCGCACCGCCGAGGACCGGGGCGTGGTCGCCGTCCTCGACCCCCGCCTGGCCAGTGCCGGCTACCGCTGGGACCTGGTGCGGGCGCTGCCGCCCATGCGCCGGACCCGCCACCGCTCGGACGTCGAGGCGTTCCTGCGTCATCTCCCCGAGGCGGGGGCCCCATCCCCGCCCGGGGCCGGCCTCCTCCCCGAGGCGGGGGCCCCATCCCCGCCCGGGGCCGGTCATCTCCCCGGCCGGGGGCCCAACCCCGGCCTCCTCCCCGAGGCGGGGGCCCCATCCCCGCCCGGGGCCGTGGCCGGGTGAGGACGGTCGCCGTCGTCGCCGGGCTGTCGGTGGCCGGCGCCTACCTGCTCGGCTCGGTGCCCCTCGGCTACCTCCTGCTCCGCGGCCGCCTGCGGCGCGACCTCGGGCGAGCCGACCTGCGCACCATGCTCACCGGCGGCGGGGCGACCGGCCGGGCCGACGACGCCGTGGCCGCCGTCCTCGACACCGCCAAGGTGCTGCTGGCCGCCACGCTGGCGTGGCACCTCGTCGAGGACGCGTCGCCCGGGTTCGACCGCGGGGTGCTGCCCGCGCTGAGTGCCGTCGGCTTCCTGGCCGACCAGGTCCTCACCGCCTGGCAGTCGGTCGGGCTGTGGGCGGGCACGGCCGCCGTCGTCGGCCACCTGGCCCCGCCCTGGCTCGGCTTCCGCCGGGCCCACGGCGAGGCGCCGGCCCTGGGGCTGGTCTTCGTGTACTGCCCGGCGGGGTTCGCAGCCGGGGTGGCGGCGTTCTTCGCCGCCCTGGCCGTCACCCGCCGCCCCGTGCCGTCCGCCCTCGCCGGCCTGACCGCCTTCGTGGGCTGGGCGTGGACGGCGTGGGTGTTCGACTGGCGCACCGGGTGGGGCGTGACCAACGGCCCCGAGCTCGCCCTGTGGGCCACCGTGCTGGCCGGCGTCCTGGCCGCTCACACCCTGTCGGGCCACGCACGGCCGCTTCGGAGTACATAGCGGGCGGTTTCGGCCCGCCATGTACTCGGGACCGCGACCGGGGGCGCTAATACCCGAGGCGTTCGAGGGCCTTCGCCCGGCGCTGCCAGTCCTTGTCGACCTTGACGAACAGCTCGAGGTAGGCGCCCGGCGGGAGCTGCCTGCGCACGCGTGTGCCGACCTCCTTGAGCACGGCGCCGCCCCGCCCGATCACGATCCCCTTCTGCGACTCCCGCTCGACCAGCACCTCGCAGCGCACGCGCGGCCACTCCCACTCCGTCACCTGGCAGGCGATGGAGTGGGGCAGTTCCTCCCGGGCCACGGCCAGCAGCTGCTCGCGCACCAGCTCGGCCACCCAGAACGCTTCCGGCACGTCGCTGACCACGTCGTCCGGGTAGTACTGCGGGCCCTCGGGGAGGCGGGCCACGATCTCGTCCACCACGGCGCCGACGCCCTCGCCCGTGGCCGCCGACACCGGGAAGTAGGCCGAGCGGTCCAGCTCGCCGGCCGCCGCCAGCTGGGCCAGCACCTGGGCTCGGGAGGCGGCGTCCACCTTGTTCACGACCACGATGGCGTCGGGCGGCACGCGGGAGGCCACGAAGCGGTCGCCGGCGCCCAGCGGGGCGGTGGCGTCCACGACCAGCACCACCACGTCGACGTCGCCCACGGCGGCCACCGCCGTGTCGTTCAGCCGCTCCCCCAGCAGCGTGCGCGGCTTGTGCACACCCGGGGTGTCGACGAACACCACCTGGGCATCCGGGCGGTTCAGCACCCCCCGCACCTGGGTCCGCGTGGTCTGCGGCTTGTCCGACACGATCGACACCTTGGCGCCCAGGATCCGGTTCACCAGCGTGGACTTCCCCACGTTGGGACGGCCGACGACGGCCGCGAACCCCGACCGCACGGTGGCTACTCGGAGGAGGACGACGCCGGGGCGCTGACCTTGGCGATGCGCACCCGGCCGATGCGGCGCCCTTGCACCTTCTCGGCCACCAGGCAGTGCCCGTCGGTCTCCACCTTCTCCCCCTCGGTGGGGACGTGGCCGAGCAGGTTGAACACCAGCCCGCCCACGGTGTCCCAGTCGCCGGTGGGCAGGTCGGCGTGGATCAGGTCGTTGACCTCGTCGATGGGCATCCGGGCGTTGACCCGCACGTCGCCGTTCGACAACGCCTCGAAGCCGGGCTCCTCCACGTCGAACTCGTCCACGATCTCGCCGACCAGCTCCTCGATGAGGTCCTCCAGGGTGACCAGGCCGGCGGTTCCGCCGTACTCGTCGACCACCACCGCCATGTGGAACTTCTCCCGCTGCATCTCCCGCAGCAGCTCGTTGACCCGCTTGGTCTCGGGCACGAAGTGGGCCTCGCGGGCCAGGCCCCGCACCTCCTCGGCCGCCCTGCCCTCCCGCTCGGCCCGCATCAGGTCCTTGGTGAACACCACGCCGACGACGTCGTCGATGCCCTGGTCGTACACCGGGATGCGAGAGTAACCGGCGGCGATGGCCACCTCGATGACGTCGCCGATGCGATCGCTCCCCTCGACGGCCACCATGTCGGGGCGGGGCACCATCACCTCGCGCACCACGGTGTCACCGAACTCGATGATGGAGTGGATCAGGGCCCGCTCGTCGTGCTCGATGACCTCGTCCTCGGTGGCCACGTCGACGGTGGCGAGCAGCTCCTCCTCGGACACATAGGGCCCCTCCTTCAGCCCCTTCCCCGGGAGGATGGCGTTTGACAGGCCGATGAGACCCCGGGCCAGCAGCCGGATGGGCACGAAGTTCACGATGCGCCACACGAGGGGCGCGGCCAGCAGGGCCGCCCGCTCGGTGTGCTGGACGGCCCAGGTCTTGGGGGCGGCCTCGGCCAGCACGAAGATGACGACGATCTCGAACACGGTGGCCACCGCCACGCCGAGCGCGCCGAACAGGCCCTTGGCCAGCACGCCGACGAGGGTGGCGGCCACCAGGTGGCACACCAGCACCAGCAGCAGCACGGGGTTGAGGAACCGCTCGGGGTGCTCCACCAGCTCGGCGACCCGCTTGGCGCCCCAACGCCCCTCCTCCTCCAAGGCGATGGCCTTCACCCGGTTCAGCCGCGTGAGGCTGGTCTCGGCCAGTGCGAAGAACGCGGCCAGGGCGACGAGGGCGAAGACGGCGGCGAGTAAGCCGAGCTCGCCGGGGCTCATCGGTCCATCGGCTCGGCGGGCGCCCGGTGGAAGCGCTCCAGCAGCTCCCGCTCGCGCCGCTCCATGGCCTGGGCCTCGGCGTCGTCCATGTGGTCCATGCCGAGCAGGTGGAGGATGCCGTGCACCACCAGCAGGGCGATCTCGTCGGCGAAGGCGTCGTCGCCCCCCGCGGCGTTGCGCCGGGCCACGGCCGGGCAGATCACCACGTCGCCCAGCAGGGTGGGCAGCTCGGACGGCTCGACGGGGACCCACCCGGGACCGGAGCCGCCGGAGTCGGGGGAACGGCCGCCCTCGGTGGGATCCTCGTCGATGGGGAAGGCCAGCACGTCGGTGGGCCCGTCCTTGCCGGCGAAGCGCTTGTTGAGGTCGGACATGGCCTGCTCGTCGACGAACAGCATGGACAGCTCGGCCTCCCCCTTGACGCCTTCCGCCTCCAGCACGCGCCGGGCCAGGCGGACCCAGCGCAGCGTGTCGACGGCGTGGGCCGTCTGCTCGTCGGCGGCGAAGACCTCGACGGACACCTAGGCCTCCGCCCGCTCATAGGCGGACACGATGTCCTGCACGATCTTGTGGCGCACCACGTCGCGCTTCCCCAGGCGGACGAACTCCAAGCCGTCGATGCCGCCCAGGATCTCCTCCAGCCCGAGCAGCCCGGACTTGTTCCCCGCCAGGTCGATCTGCGTCACGTCGCCGGTGACGACGGCCTTGGACCCGAAGCCGATCCGGGTGAGGAACATCTTCATCTGCTCGGGGCTGGTGTTCTGGGCCTCGTCGAGGATGATGAAGCTGCGGTTGAGGGTGCGGCCCCGCATGAAGGCGAGGGGCGCCACCTCGATGGCGCCCTTGTCCATCAGCCTCGGCATGGCGTCGGTGCCCAGCATGTCGAACAGGGCGTCGTACAGGGGGCGCAGGTAGGGGTCGACCTTCTCCATCAAGGTGCCGGGGAGGAACCCGAGGCGCTCGCCGGCCTCCACCGCCGGGCGGGTGAGGATGATGCGCTCCACCTGCTTGGCCTGGAGCGCCTGCACGGCGAGGGCCACCGCCAGGTAGGACTTGCCGGTTCCGGCGGGGCCGATCCCGAAGGTGATGACGTTGGAGGCGATGGCGTCGGCGTAGCGCTTCTGGCCGGCCGTCTTGGGCCGTACCGTGCGCCCACGCGCCGAGCGGAGCACCTCGGCGGTGAGCACCTCCGACGGTCGTTCGTCGGCCTTCACCATGTCGATCGTGCGCCCCACGTTCACCAGGTCGAGGAAGTGTCCCTGCTCGAGCAGCACGAGCAGCTCCTCGAACAGCCGCCCGACCCGTTCCGCCTCCGGGCCCTCGATGCTGATCTCGTTGCCGCGGGCGTGGATGGTGGTGCCGCGGAACGACTCCTCCACCAGGCGCAGCAACTCGTCACGCTGGCCGAGGAGGCCAACCATGAGGTGGTTGCCGGGGACGAGGATCTTGACGGACGTGGATGACAAAGCGGCTCGGTGATCAAGGGTACGTCAGCCCGGGGGCCAACTCAGACGCCGGCCACCGAGGACGTGCAGGTGCAGGTGCCCGACGCTGTTGGCGGCGTCGTCACCGACGTTGAACACCAGCCGGTAGCCGCGCTCGGCCACGCCCTCGGCGGCGGCCACCGTCTGGGCCGTCGTGAACATCTCGGCCAGCACGTCGCCGTCGCCGGGACCGAGGGCGGCAGCGTCGCGGATGTGGCGACGGGGGACCACGAGCACGTGGGCGGGGGCGGCGGGCTGGATGTCGCGGAAGGCGTACGTGCCGCCGGTGGAGGCGACCTCCTCGGAGGGGACCTCGCCGGCGACGATGCGGCAGAACAAGCAGTCGCTCACCGCCTCGACGCTAGCGTCGGCACCGGTGGACGAGGTCGACACCCTGCTCGCCGACCTGGCCCGCTGGACGGCGGACGCCCGCAGCCAGGACGCCGCCCGTGCCCGCTCCCGGGAGCGCTGGTTGCGCCAGCAGGCGGAGGAGGACGCCCGCTTCGCCGGCGTGGTGCTCGACCTGGCGGAGAGCGCCACGGCGGTGGTCGTGCGCACCACCAGCGGGCGGACCCGGCAGGGGCGCATCGCTGCCGTCGCCCGCGACTTCTGCGTGCTGCGCTCGGACGGGGGGACGGCCACCCTGCTCGCCTTCGCGGCCGTCGCCGCGGTGCGCCCCGAGCCTGGTG
>JALYMX010000415.1 GCA_030773495.1 Actinomycetota bacterium
GGGCCACCCCTGGCGCCCCGCCGGCCGGGCCGGCCGGCCACACCCAGCGACTGCTCACCGTCGTCAAGGCGGGGTCCATCCAGGACGTGAAGGCCACGCCCACCGACAAGGTGCACACCTGGCCGCACCTGCTCATCGGCGAGTTCGTGGCCACCATGGCCATGACCGCCTTCCTGCTGGTCTTCTCGGCCGTGGTCAACGCCCCGCTGCTCGGGATGGCCAACCCCAACCGCACGCCGAACCCCTCGAAGGCGCCCTGGTACTTCCTCGGGCTCCAGGAGCTGCTGACGATGTTCCACCCGATGGTGGCCGGCGTCACCATCCCCGGCATCGGCCTCATCGCCCTCGGCGCCGCCGGCTACATCGACAAGAACCCCAGCAACAAGCCCGAGGACCGCAAGTTCGCCATCGGACTGATGACGCTGTTCCTCATGTTCTGGGCCGTCCTCGTCATCATCGGCTCGTTCTTCCGAGGCGAAGGCTTCAACTTCATCATGCCCTGGGAGCAGGGCGTCCACGAGATCTTCGACCTCTAGGAGCCGCACGTCATGGCCAGCAGCACCGTCGTCCTGATCGCCGTCGTGGTGATCGTGGCGCTGGCGGGCCTCTTCGTCTTCACCACCTCGGCCCGCCGTGACCGCCAGGCGGCCCTGACGGTGGCCGAGGAGGGCCGCGACGACGCCGAGCGAGCGCCGGTCCAGCGCGGCCGCGACGTGGAGCGGGCCGTCGTCCTCGAGCGCCGCGGCGACGGCAAGGGCCTCGCCCTCGCCCCGGCCGGCGCGCCGCCCGTCGCCCGGGCGCCCATGGACCCGGAGACGCTCGGCGTCACCCGCCGGCAGTTCTTCAACCGCAGCATCACCGCCTTCTTCACCCTGGGGCTCAGCGGCTTCGGAGCCGCGTCGGTCGCGTTCCTGTGGCCCTCGCTGTCGGGTGGGTTCGGCTCCAAGATCAAGGTGGGCAAGCTCGACGAGATCCTGGGCGAGATCCGCTCCACCCGCGAGCCGTTCTACCTGGCCGAGGCCCGCACCTGGATCGCCCCGTACCCGCCGGAGGCGGCGAGCAGGGCGGCCGGCGTGTACAAGGGCCCGGTGCTCGAAGGCATGAAAGAGGGCGTCGTCGCCCTCTACCAGAAGTGCGTGCACCTCGGCTGCCGGGTGCCGTTCTGCAAGAGCGCCCAGTGGTTCGAGTGCCCGTGCCACGGCTCCCGCTACAACCGCGTGGGCGAGCAGAAGGCCGGGCCGGCCCCGCGGGGGCTTGACCGGTTCGGCGTGGAGGTGAGCGGCGGCGTGCTCGTCGTCGACACCTCCGAGGTGATCCAGGGGCCGCCCATCGGGACCAACACGACCGGGCAAGAGGCAGAGGGGCCGCACTGCGCGTGAACCACCTGTTCGCCGCCACCGCCCAGCAGAAGCTGGGTCTTGCCACCGTCGTCCTCCTCACCCTCGGGTGGGCGGTCTACCTCTTCACCCACCTCAGGCGGCCGGAGACGCCGCCGCCGGGCTCGGAGATCGAGCTGGCGCCCAACCGCCGCCCCTACCTCGACGACGAGGGCCTCGAGGGCCCGCGCCTCGACCGCGCCCTGCTGGGCGGGCTCGTGCTCATGGTCATCGTCGCCGTCGGGCTGCCCCTGTACTGGGCCCGTGAGCCGAGCCGCCAGGAGGGCGCCCTGCGGGGCTTCGACGAGCGGGCCGCCGGGCGGGGGAAGATCCTGTTCCAGCCGGCCGACTCCCCGATCCCCGAGGGCAACGTGGGCAAGTTCGGGTGCGGCGGCTGCCACGGCACCGAGGGCCAGGGCGGGGCGGCCACCTACGTGATGCCCGACCCCCTCGACCCCGACAAGCCGCCCCGCCAGGTGCAGTGGGCGGCGCCCCCCCTCGACACGGTGCTGCTGCGCTACTCCGAGGACGAGGTCAAGTCGGTGCTGGTGTACGGGCGGGCCAACACGCCCATGCCGGCGTGGGGCGTGGAGGGCGGCGGCCCCATGAACGACCAGCAGATCACCGACCTCATCGCCTACATCAAGAGCATCCAGCTCAATGGCGAGGAGGTGCGCCGGCGCAACCTCGACGAGTTCGGCACCGACGGGGCCAAGCTCTTCGACGGGTTCTGCGCCCGCTGCCACACCGAGGGTTGGGCCATCGGCGAGCCCGGGGTGGCGGGCGGCGGTTCCTACGGCCCGAGCCTGCGCGAGGGCGCCACGCTGCGCCAGTTCCCGACCCGGGACCTGCACCTCGAGTTCGTCACCGAGGGGGCCGAGTACGCCGAGCCCTACGGCCTGCGGGGGGTCGGCGGCGACGAGGGAGGCGGCATGCCGGGGTTCGGCGGGATGCTCACACGGGAGCAGATCGAGGCCATCGTCGACTACGAGCGGAGCCTGTGACGCCCATGGACGACCTCTCCGTCCTCTTCGTGGCCGCCCTCAAGTGGGACCCCCAGATCCGGGGGGCGCTCATCGTGCTCGCCGGCATCGTGCTGCTCCCGGGCAGCGTCTACCTGCTCCTCGCCACCAACACCGGGGCGAAGATGGGCTTCGTGCTGGCCCTCACCGGGCTGGCCGGGTGGATGACCATCATGGGCGTCACCTGGACCGTGTTCGGCATCGGCCTCAAGGGCGCCGAGCCGGAGTGGGTCATCCAGGAGGTGATCACCGGGCCGGCGTCGCAGTCCCTGCTCCCCGTGATGGAGGACTTCCCCGAACGGTGGCAGGAGCTGCGGCCGGGCGACGCCCAGCTGGCCGAGGCCCAGGCGGCGGCCGACCACGTGCTGGCGCCGGCCAGCGCCGAGCAGGGCGGGGGCGGGCACGGCGAGGACGAGGGTGGGGAGGTCGACGAGGACGCCCCACGGTTCGAGTCGCCGTTCAAGCGCACCGAGGAGTACGTCCTGCTCGACGGTTTTCGCACTGGCGGCGAGGACTACTTCTTCACGCTGCGCCACCGGCCCCACTACACCGTGGTCCGGGTGAAGCCCTCGCTGTTCGAGGAGGCCCCCGCCGGGTTGAAGCCCCAGCCCGACCTGGCCGCGCCCACCACCACCGTCGTGATGCTGCGCGACCTGGGGAACCTCCGGTTGCCGCCCATCCTGGTGACGCTGT
Source organism: Actinomycetota bacterium (assembly GCA_030773495.1). GTDB lineage: Bacteria > Actinomycetota > Acidimicrobiia > Acidimicrobiales > JALYMX01. Next base: position 3,092 of record JALYMX010000415.1, read on the forward strand.
CGTCGCTGATCGTCTTCCTGGTCTGCTGCTACCACCTCCACGTGCGGGACAAGGAGATCATGCGCCGGCGGGCCGCGGCCGTCGCCACGTGAGGGCCCCGCCGTCTGACGACGCGCGCCCTGCACAGGGCACCGCGTGACGCCGGCCCGTTCCGGTCGACCCGGCCACCCCCGGCGGCGCCCGACCGAGTAGCCTTCGCAGCCCAGGGCGACGGACGAGGAGGGCATCCAGGTCGTTGAGCGAGTACCTGCCGATCCTCACGCTGTTCGTGCTGGCCACGCTCTTCGCCGCCGGGTCCTTCGCTGCCACGCGCGTGCTCGTGCCGCGGCGGCCCACCGCCGCCAAGGTGGCGCCCTACGAATGCGGGATCGTCCCCCGCAACGAGCCGGCCGAGCGCTTCCCGGTCCGCTTCTACCTGGTGGCGATGATCTTCATCATCTTCGACATCGAGATCGTCTTCCTCTATCCGTGGGCGGTGGTGTTCCGCCGCCTCGAGCTGTTCGGGCTCATCGAGATGGTGATCTTCGCCCTGGCGGTGTTCGTGTCGTTCGTCTACCTCATCAGCAACGGCGCCCTCGACTGGGGCCCTCGCCAGTTGCGCTACGGCTCCGGCTCCGCCGAGCGCACCACCGAGTCGACCATCCGGCGGGTCAGTCGCGACCGGCAGGCGGCGTAGCAACGTGCCCGGGCTCGAGGACCTCAGCCACAACTTCCTCACGGGCAGGCTCGAGGACATCGTTCGGTGGGCCCGCCAGAACAGCCTCTGGCCGGCGACGTTCGGGCTGGCCTGCTGTGCCATCGAGATGATGGCCACCGGCGCGGCGCACTTCGACCTGGCCCGGTTCGGCATGGAGGTGTTCCGCTCCTCACCCCGCCAGGCCGACCTCATGATCGTGGCCGGGCGGGTGTCACAGAAGATGGCCCCCGTGCTGCGCCAGGTCTACGACCAGATGATGGAGCCCAAGTGGGTGATCTCGATGGGCGTGTGCGCGTCGAGCGGCGGCATGTTCAACAACTACGCCATCGTCCAGGGGGTCGACCAGGTGGTGCCCGTCGACGTCTACACCCCCGGCTGCCCGCCCGGGCCCGAGACGCTGCTGCACGGCATCATCACCCTCCACGACAAGATCCGCACCGGGGAGATCCTTCGCCGCCGCCAGGCCACGGGCGCCGGCGCCGGCGTCTACGCGGAGGCTCGGTGACCGACGCCGTCACCGAGCCGCAGCCGCAGCCCGAGCCCGAGCGGGTGCACGGGGCGCCGGTGACCGAGTCGCGGGGCCAGCGCGTCGTCCACGCCACCGTCGCCACCTACCTCGACCTCATGCGGGCGCTGCACCACGACGGGTACGACCTGTTCTCGGACCTGTGCGCCGTCGACTACCTCGCCTACCCGCCCCGCCCGCTGCCCGACGGCATCGAGCCCGGCCGCTTCGAGGTGGTGGTCAACCTCGTGTCGCGCTCGGCCCGGTCCCGCCTCCGGGTGCGGCTGCAGGTGCCGGAGGCCGACCCCACCGTGCCGTCGCTGTTCGAGCTCTACCCCGGCTCCGAGGCCTTCGAGCGCGAGGCCTACGACATGGTGGGCATCCGGTTCTCGGGCCACCCCGACCTCACCCGCATCCTCATGCCCGAGGACTGGGAGGGGCACCCCCTCCGCAAGGACTATTCCGTGGGTCGCGTGCCCGTGCAGTTCAAGGCCGCGCCGGCGTCACGATGAGGCGACCGGCGGCCGTGGCAGGCGGCACCACCGTCGAGACCTCCGAGGGGCCCCAGGAGCTCGGCCCGCGCGCTCGTACCGACGCCATGGAACTGCTGCGGGAGCAGGGCGCCGTGCTGCGCCTGCCCGAGGGGGTGGCCCTCGACCCGGCCGACACCAACGTCGAGGCCACCGACGACGACACCATGATCATCAACATGGGGCCGCAGCACCCGAGCACCCACGGCGTGCTGCGGGTGATGCTGGAGCTGCAGGGGGAGACGGTGCTGCGCTCCAAGCCGGTCATCGGCTACCTGCACACCGGCATGGAGAAGACCCAGGAAGACCTGATGTTCATCCAGGGGTCCACCAACGTGACCCGGATGGACTACCTGGCCAACTTCTACAACGAGACGGTCTTCTCGATGGCGGTGGAGCAGCTGCTCGAGGTCGAGGTCCCCGCCCGTGCCCAGTGGATCCGGATGCTGCTCATGGAGCTCAACCGGGTGTCGTCCCACCTGCTGTTCATGGCCACCAACGGCATGGACGTGGGCGCCATCTCGATGATGCTGTACGGCTGGCGCGAGCGGGAGAAGATCCTCGCCTTCTTCGAGCGGGTCACCGGCCTGCGCATGAACTACAACTTCATCCGGCCCGGGGGCGTCGCCGCCGACCTGCCCGACGGGTGGCGCGACCATGTCCTCGCCATCTGCGACTCGGTGCCCCCCCGTCTCGACGAGTACGACGACCTGCTCACCGGCCAGCCCATCTTCCAGGAGCGCACCCAGGGCGTCGGGGTCATCACCACCGAGCAGGCGCTGGCCCTGTCGGCCACCGGTCCCATCCTGCGGGCGACGGGCCTGGCGTGGGACCTCCGCCGCGACATGCCCTACCTCTTCTACGACCAGCTCGACTTCGACGTCGTCGTCGGCACCCACGGCGACGCCTTCGACCGCTACGCCGTGCGCCTCAACGAGATGCGCGAGTCGCTGCGCATGGTCCGCCAGATCGTCGAGCTCATGCCGTCGGGCGACTACCGGGTGCAGGACAAGAAGGTGACGCCCCCGCCCCGGGGCCGCATCGACGAGTCCATGGAGGCACTGATCCACCACTTCAAGCTGTTCACGGAGGGGTTCAAGGTCCCCGCCGGCGAGGTCTACGTGGCCATCGAGCAACCGCGCGGCGAGCTCGGGGGGTACCTGGTGTCGGACGGCTCGGCCAAGCCGTACCGCTACCACGTGCGCGACCCCTCCTTCGCCAACCTCCAGACGCTCGCCGTGATGCTCCGCGGCGGGTTCGTGGCCGACGCCGTCGCCGTGATCTCCTCCATCGATCCGATCATGGGCGGGGTGGACCGCTGATGGCGCGGCTCAGCGCCGCCAACGTGCAGCGGGCCAGGGATCTCATCGCGCTGTACCCCAACCCGCGGTCGGCCCTCATCCCCATCCTCCACGTCGCCCAGGAGCAGGACGGGTGGCTGACGCCCGAGGCCATGGCCCACGTGGCCGAGCTGCTCGGCCTCACGGCAGCCGAGGTGTACGGCACGGCCAGCTTCTACGACATGCTGTTCACCCACCCGGTCGGCCGCCACCTGGTGTCGGTCTGCACGAACATCGCCTGCCTCCTCGATGGTGGCTACGAGCTGCTCCAGCACGCCGAGCGGTCACTCGGCGTCGCCTCCGGCGCCACGACCCCCGACCGCGAGTTCACCCTCGAGGAGGTGGAGTGCATCGCGCTGTGCGGGGACGCGCCCTGCCTGGCCGTCAACTGGCGCTTCTTCGGCTCGATGACCCCCGAGCGCTTCGACGCCCTGGTGGCCGACCTCCGTGCCGGGCGGCTGGCCGACGAGGTTCCGGCGCACGGCACGCTGTGCCGCGTCCGCCGCGCCGTGGGCCGGCCCGCCGCCGAGGAGCCCCACGGCGAACGGGCCGACGACCGGGCAGGCGACGGGTCGCCCGGGCTCCCGCCCACCGAGATCGACCAGCGGGGCGAGGCGCGCC
>JALYMX010000416.1 GCA_030773495.1 Actinomycetota bacterium
CCCCCGGCCCCCGCGGTGGCGGCGCCCACCGTCGCCGTCGCCCGCGACCAGCGCCCCGCGTCGTCGCCACCGGCCGTTGCCTCCCGGGGCAGCACCCTGTCGGCCGGCGTGTCCGGCGTCAACCTCACCCTCGAGGAGCTGTCCTCGGCCAGCGGGCTGTCCCAGGAGCGCCTGCGCGAGCTCGAACGCTTCGGCTTCTTCGCGGGGCGACCGGTCGCCGGGACGGTGTACTACGACGAGGAGTGCCTCGTCGTAGCCAACCTGGCGGCCGGGTTCTCCCGCTTCGGCATCGAGGGACGCCACCTGCGCATCTACAAGAACTCGGCGGACCGGGAGGCGGGGCTGTTCGAGCAGGTCGTCACGCCGCTGCTCAAGCAGCGCAACCCCGAGGCCCGCCGCCAGGCGGTGCACGCGCTCGAGGAGCTCACCCAGCTGGGCCAGAGTCTGCGGGCCGCCGTGCTGCGCCAGGCGGTGCGGCACCTGTCGGGCGGGTGAGCGCGGCCCGCGTCCTGATCCTCCCTCCGTCGCTACAGGCCGCCGTGCGCCGGCTCGGCGCCGAGATCTCCGCCGCCCACCCCGAGGGCGTCCTGCTGGTCGCCGTGCTCAAGGGCAGCGTCCCCTTCCTCGCCGACCTGGCCCGTGCCGTCACCGTCCCCGTCGAGGTCGACTTCCTGGCCATCTCCTCGTACGCCCCCGACACCGGGCGGGTGCGGTTGCTCAAGGACCTCGACGCTGACATCGCCGGCCGCGACGTCGTGCTCGTCGAGGACATCGTGGACACCGGCCTCACGCTGACCTACCTCCTGGGCGAGCTGGCCCTCAGGGAGCCCCGATCGCTCGAGGCGTGCGCTCTGCTCGACCGGGCGGTGCGGCGCATCGTCCCCACGCCGGTCCGCTTCGTCGGGTTCACGGTGGGCGACGAGTACGTCGTCGGCTACGGGATGGACTTCGCCGAGCGCTACCGCAACCTCGATCTCATCGCCGCCGCCGACGTGCGGGCCCTCCGCGCCGACCGCGACGCGCACGTGGTCGACTTCTACGCACGGTAGGGTGGCTGCATGGTGGAGATGCACCTCGCCGCCGTCCGGGTCGAGCTCCCGACCAACAACCCGGTGGTGCTGCTGCAGGAGGTGGGGGGTGCCCGGCGCACACTCCCGATCTTCATCGGTGCACCCGAGGCGACCGCCATCGCCTTCGCCCTCCAGGGCGTGACCCCGCCGCGGCCCATGACCCACGACCTGATGCGCGACGTGCTCGTCACCCTCGGGGTCACCCTCGAGCGTGTGGTCGTCACCGAGCTGCGCATGGGCGAGGACGGCCGCAGCGGCACCTACTTCGCCGAGCTCCACCTGCGTGAGGGCGGGCGGGCCCACGTGGTGTCGTGCCGGCCCTCGGATGCCATCGCCCTCGCCGCCCGCCTGGGTACCTCGATCTACGCCGAGGACGACCTCCTCGACGACGCCGGCATCGTCCTCGAGGCCGAGGAGGACGACGACACCGCCCCCGACGAGCTGGTGTCGGAGTTCCGGCAGTTCATCGAGGGCGTGCGCCCCGAGGACTTCTCGTCCTGACGGCCCGGAGGGCCCCCGGCGGGCGTTGACGGTCGCCCTCCGCCGTCGTACCCTTCACCTCCACACCGGTGTAATTTCGGCGCTGTGACAACTCGTCGCCGGGGCCCCGGCCGCTCCGGCCGCCAAGGGAGGGCACTTCCCCATGCCTGAAGAGGGCTTTCGCGGTCCGCAGGTCTGCTCGATCGTCGGCATCACCTACCGCCAGCTCGACTACTGGGCCCGCACCGACCTGCTGCGCCCGTCGATCAGCGAGGCTCGGGGAAGCGGCACGCAGCGGCTGTACTCCTACCGCGACCTGCTCGAGCTGAAGGTGATCAAGCGCCTGCTCGACGCCGGCATCTCCCTGCAATCAGCCCGCCGAGCCCTCGAGGTCCTGCGCAGCAGCGGTGAGGACGTGGCCAGCGCCAGCTTGGTGCTGAACGGTTCGCAGTCGGTGCTGGCCCGCTCGGGCGAGGAGATCATCGACCTGCTGCGGGGCGGCCAGGGCGTGCTGAACATCGTGGCCCTCGACGGCGTCGTCCGCGAGCTCGACGCGGCCATTACCGACCTCGCTCCGCCCCGCCCGGCGGCCGGTGACGGCGACGTGGGCCTGGCGCGGGCCGGCAGCGGGGGGTAGCGCGCTGGCCGGGCCGCCGCTACCGCACGAGCGAGTCCGCTTCGCGCACAACTCGGAGCGGCAGTTCGCCAAGCTCCTCGACTTCTACGGCATCACGTGGGAGTACGAACCCACCGAGTTCACGCTCGCCGTCGACCGCGCCGGCCGGCCCGTCCAGGCCTTCCGCCCCGACTTCTACCTCCCCGCCTACGACCTCTACATCGAGATCACCACCCTCAACCAGAAGCTCGTCACGAAGAAGAACGCCAAGGTCCGGCGCCTGCGCGAGCTTCACCCTGAGGTGAAGGTCAAGGTCTTCTACCAGCGTGACTACCTCAACCTCTTGGTGAAGTACGGGCTGGAGGAGCCGAGCCAGCTGGCCGACGCCGCCCTCGACGACCGCGAGCCGCAGCCCCTCGACTTCACCGTCGGCGACTGAACCTAGGCTGCGAGCGGTGGTCGAGGCGCCCCTCCGTCGCTCCCCGCTCGACGCCGTCCACCGCGGCCTCGGCGCCCGCATGGTGCCCTTCGGCGGATGGGAGATGCCCCTGTCGTACCCGGGAGGCACGCTGGCCGAGCACCTGGCCTGCCGGCATGACGCCGTCGTCTTCGACGTCAGCCACCTCGGCACGGTGCGAGTGGTGGGCGCCGGCGCCGGGACGCGGCTCAACGCGGTGCTCACCAACGAGCTCGGCCGGATCGGCCCCGGGCGGGCGCAGTACACGCACCTGCTCGACGAGGAGGACGCTTCGGTTCTCGACGACATCATCGTCTGGTGGGTGGCCGAGGACCGCCTCGACGTCATGCCCAACGCCTCGAACACGGCGCGGGTGCTCGCTGCCGTCGGGGGCGACGACGTCACCGCCGAGCGGGCCGTGCTCGCCGTGCAGGGCCCCGGTGCCCGCCGGCGCCTCGCC
>JALYMX010000417.1 GCA_030773495.1 Actinomycetota bacterium
GGCGGGGACTGCGGGTCGGTGGCGTGGCGTGGCGGCGGCCGGCCTGGCCGTCGGGGTGGTGGCGGCCGGCGTGTTCCTGGCCGGCGAGGTGTTCCTGCGAAGGGCCCTGCTCGACACGTCGGTCACCAGCTACGAGCGGGGCGCCGCCCTGGTGCCGGCGTGGGCCGACGTGTCCCGCCTCGGTGCCCGCATCGAGTCGTTCCACGGCCTCCACGACCCCGATCACCGCCAACGCGCCCTCGCCCTGGCCCGCCAGGCCACCCGGCGTGACCCCGCCGATCCCGCCACGTGGACGTACCTGGGCCAGCTGGAGATGGTCTGGGGCAGCTCCGACGCCGCCGAGCGGGCGCTCACGCGCGCCCTCGACCGCAACCCCTGGCTGGGCGACGCCCTGGAGAGCAGGGCCGTGCTGGCCGAGCGGCAGGGCGACCGGCCGGTGCGCGAGGAGAGCTGCCGGCGCCTCGACGTCCTCGGGCGCAACCCGCCGGTGTGCCGGCAAGCTGCTACCGTCAGCTCCTGACCGTGAAGCGGGTCCTGCGAGGCCCGCACGGACAGGAAGGAAGCGGCATGGCCGCCCAAGATGGCCGAGCGTGAACGAGCACTGACGCCCCCCCGTGGGGGCGTTTTCGTTGCTCGGGCCCAGGTGATGTCGGCCGACGACCTGCGCCGGGCGGTCACCCGCATCGCCCACGAGGTGGTCGAGCGCAACCACGGGCTGGAGGCCGTGGCCCTGGTGGGGCTGCAGACCGGCGGCGTCCCGCTGGCCCGCCGGCTGGGCGCCGAGCTGGAGCGCATCGAGGGCAGTGCCGTCCCCGTCGGCACCCTCGACGCCACCTTCTACCGCGACGACATCGGGCTGCGACCCCTGCTCCCCGAGGCGGTCACCGACATCGGGTTCAGCCTCGACGGACTCACCGTGATCCTCGTGGACGACGTCTTGTTCACCGGCCGCACCGTGCGCGCCGCCCTCAACGCCCTCAACGACTATGGCCGCCCGCGAGCCGTCCAGCTCGCCGTCCTGGTCGACCGGGGCCACCGCGAGCTACCCATCCGGCCGGACTACGTGGGCAAGAACCTGCCGACGTCGAGGGACGAGCTGGTCGACGTGAGCGAGCGCGGCGTCGCCCTCGGCACGGTGCGGCGGTGATCCGCCACCTGCTCACGGTCGCGGACCTGGGCGCCGACGGCATCGACGAGGTGCTGCGGGTGAGCGACTCGTTCGTCGAGGTGAGCGCCCGGGCCATCCCCAAGGTGCCGGCGCTGCGGGGCAAGACGGTGGTGTCGCTGTTCTTCGAGCACTCCACCCGCACCCGCCTGTCCTTCGAGACGGCGGCCCGCCGGCTGTCGGCCGACACCATGACCTTCACCGCCCCGACCTCGTCGGTGACCAAGGGCGAGTCGCTGCGCGACACCGTCGAGACGATCGAGGCCATGGGGATCGACGCCGTGGTGGTCCGCCACGCGTCGGCCGGCGTGCCCCACCAGGTCGCCTCGTGGATCGACGCATCGGTGATCAACGCCGGCGACGGGTGGCACGAGCACCCCACCCAGGCGTTGCTCGACTGCTACACGATCCGCCAGCGGCGGGGCAGCCTCGAGGGGCTGCGCATCGCCCTGGTGGGTGACGTGAAGCACAGCCGGGTGGCCCGCTCCAACGTCGCCGCCTTCACCCTGCTCGGCGCCGACGTCACCGTGGTGGCCCCGCCCACGCTGCTGCCCGCCAGCCTGGAGGGCTGGCCGGTGACGGCCACGTCCGACCTCGACGCCGTCCTCCCCAAGGTCGACGTGCTGTACGTGCTGCGCCTGCAGAAGGAGCGGATGAACGAGGCCCTGTTCCCCTCGCTGCGCGAGTACACGGCGTCGTACGGCCTCACCCGCCGGCGCGCCGCGCTGCTCCAGGACGACGCCCTCGTCATGCACCCGGGGCCGCTCAACCGCGGGGTGGAGATCGCCGCCGAGGTGGCCGACATGGCCGCCTCGGTGATCACGCGACAGGTCGCCAACGGAGTGGCCGTGCGCATGGCCGTGCTCTACCTCCTGCTCGGATCGGGGGCCGACCTGCGTGGCTGACGCCGGCACCCTCCTCCTCCGGGGCGGCACCGTCGTCGACGCCACCGGCACCCGCCGGGCCGACGTGCTGGTCCGCCACGGCTTCGTGGCCGCCGTTGACGCCGACCTCCCCGCCGACGGCGCGGAGGTGCTCGACGCCGGCGGCGCCCTCGTGGCGCCGGGCCTGGTGGACCTCCACACCCATCTGCGGGAGCCGGGCGCCGAGGAGGCCGAGACCGTCGACACCGGGGCGCGCGCGGCCGGCCTGGGCGGCTACACCGCCGTGGTCGCCATGCCCAACACCGACCCCCCGATCGATTCCGCCGCCGTGGTCCGCCAGGTGCTCCAGCTCGGCGCCGGCGCCCCGTGCGACGTGCGCGTGGCCGGCGCCATCACCGTGGGACGGGCCGGCGAGGGCCTGGCCCCGCTGGCCGAGATGGCCGCCCTCGGCGTGCGCCTGTTCACCGACGACGGCGCCGGCGTGCAGGACGGGCGCCTGATGCGGCGGGCGTTCGAGTACGCGTCGGGGCTGGGCGTCACCCTCGCGCAGCACTGCGAGGACACCGCGCTGGCCAGCGGGGGCCACATGCACGAGGGGGAGTGGTCGAGCCGGCTCGGCATCCCCGGGGCGCCGGCCGAGGCCGAGGAGGTCATGGTCGCCCGCGACCTGGCCCTGGCCCGCCTCACCGGCGCCCGCCTCCACCTGTTGCACCTGTCCACCGCCGGCTCCCTGTCGCTGGTGGCCGCCGCCCGGGCGCACGGCACCGCGGTCACCGCCGAGGTGGCGCCCCACCACTTCACGCTCACCCACGCCGACGTGGCCGGGTACGACCCGGTGTTCAAGGTGAACCCACCGCTGCGCACGGCCGCCGACGTGGAGGCGGTGAAGACGGCGCTGGCCGACGGCACCGTCGACGCCATCGCGACCGACCACGCCCCCCATCCCCAAGAGGCCAAGGAGGCTCCGTTCGACCAGGCACCCCCCGGCATGCTCGGACTGGAGACGGCACTGGCCCTCGCCCTCACCGAGCTGGACCTGCCGGTCCAGCAGGTGCTGGGCCTGCTGTCGTGGCAGCCGGCGGCCATCGCTGGCCTGGCCGGTGAGCACGGCGGCCCGGTGGTCCCCGGAGCGGCGGCCAACCTGTGCGTGGTGGACCCCGACGAGTGGTGGGTGGTCGACGCCGGGCGCCTGGCCAGCCGCAGCCGCAACACGCCCTACGCCGGGCGCAAGCTGCGGGGCCGGGTGCGCCACACCGTGCTGCGGGGCGAGCCCGTGGTGGTCGACGGGGAGCCCCGCCGGTGATCCGCGCCGACCCCTCCCACCGCTTTGAGATCGAAACCGTGCGCCAGGGCGTCGGATCGTGAGCTCGGAGCGGGGAGAGGCGCTGCTCGTCCTCGCCGACGGCACGACCTTCGAGGGTGAGGCGGTGGGCGCCCCGCCGCCCGACGGGGTGGCCACCGGCGAGGCGGTGTTCAACACGGTGATGGCGGGCTACCAGGAGGTGCTCACCGACCCCTCCTACGCCGGCCAGGTGATCGCCTTCACCTACCCGCACATCGGCAACTACGGCGCCACCGCCGAGGACGACGAGAGCCGTCACCCGGCCTGCCGGGGCGTGATCGTGCGGGACCTGGCCCGGCGCCCGAGCAACTGGCGCTCCACGGAGGGCCTCGACGCCTTCCTCCGCCGCCACGGCGTGCCCGGCATCGCCGGCGTCGACACCCGCCGCCTCACCCGCCACCTGCGCACCGCCGGCGCCATGC
>JALYMX010000418.1 GCA_030773495.1 Actinomycetota bacterium
CACGTTCCACGCCCCTTACTGGTACAGCGAGGCGCCCCGGCTCACGAACTCGACCGCCTTCTCCTTCATGCCCAGCTCGACGGCGTCGTCGTCGCTGAGCCCGCGGCTCGCCGCGTAGTCGCGCACGTCCTGGCTGATGCGCATGGAGCAGAACTTCGGCCCGCACATCGAGCAGAAGTGGGCGGCCTTCGCCGGCTCGGCGGGCAGGGTGGCGTCGTGGTACGAGCGGGCCGTGTCGGGGTCGAGGGCCAGCTCGAACTGGTCCTCCCACCGGAACTCGAAGCGGGCCTTCGACAGCGCGTCGTCCCACGCCTGGGCGCCGGGATGGCCCTTGGCCACGTCGGCGGCGTGGGCGGCGATCTTGTAGGCGATCACGCCCTGCTTCACGTCGTCCCGGTCGGGCAGGCCGAGGTGCTCCTTCGGAGTCACGTAGCAGAGCATGGCCGTGCCGCTCATGGCGATCATGGCGGCGCCGATGGCCGAGGTGATGTGGTCGTACCCAGGGGCCACGTCGGTGGTCAGCGGGCCCAGCGTGTAGAAGGGCGCCTCCGAGCACAGCTCGAGCTGGAGGTCGACGTTCTCCTTGATCTTGTGCATCGGCACGTGCCCGGGGCCCTCGATCATCACCTGGACGTCGTGGCGCCAGGCCACGTGGGTGAGCTCGCCGAGGGTGCGCAGCTCGGACAGCTGGGCCTCGTCGTTGGCGTCCGCCACCGAGCCCGGCCGCAGCCCGTCGCCCAGCGAGAAGGCCACGTCGTGGGCGGCCATGATCTCGCAGATCTCCTCGAAGTGCGTGTAGAGGAAGTTCTCCTGGTGGTGGGCCAGGCACCAGGCCGACATGATCGACCCGCCCCTGCTGACGATGCCCGTCACCCGGCCGGCGGTGAGCGGCACGTAGCGCAACAGCACGCCGGCGTGGACCGTGAAGTAGTCGACGCCCTGCTCGGCCTGCTCGACCAGGGTGTCGCGGTACAGCTCCCAGGTGAGCTCCTCGGGGCGGCCGTCGACCTTCTCGAGCGCCTGGTAGATCGGGACCGTCCCGATGGGCACCGCCGAGTTGCGGATGATCCACTCCCGGGTGGTATGGATGTCGGAGCCGGTGGACAGGTCCATCACCGTGTCGGCGCCCCACCGGGTGGCCCACGTCAGCTTCTCCACCTCCTCGGAGACCGACGACGTGACCGCCGAGTTGCCGATGTTGGCGTTGACCTTCACCAAGAAGTTGCGCCCGATGACCATGGGCTCGGTCTCGGGGTGGTTGACGTTGGCCGGCAGGATGGCCCGCCCCCGGGCGATCTCGTCACGGACCCTCTCCGGCTCGCACCCCTCCCGCACGGCCACGAACTCCATCTCCGCGGTGACCTCGCCGCGGCGGGCGTAGTGGAGTTGCGTCACCGCGCGGCCAGGCCGCGCTCGAAGGGGCGGCCGGTGGGTGCCGGCGAAGGCGTCGGCCCCGGCGCCGCGGCGCACCGCACCCCGCCCGTCGTCACGCAGGCTCGCCGCCCTCCCCAGGTGCTCCTCCACGTCGCCCCGCCTGCGGATCCAGTCGAGCCGTAGCGCCGGCAGGCCGGCCGTGGGGTCCGAGCCCGGCCCACTGGTGTCGTACAGACGCACCGGGGGGTTGGGGGTGCCGTCGGGAGAGGGGTCGAGGCCGACCTCGGTGAACGGGACCCGCACGCCGCCCGCGCCCTCGACGTAGACCTTGGTCCTCGCCATCTGCGTTCCTCCCTCCGCCGGAATTACCCGGATCAGGTTCAGCGGTCGGCGCCGGCAGGCGCCCTCTCAGCCCGGTCCGTCCGAGCTCCCGCGCCGGAAGTCTCGCGCGGGCGGCGGGTACCATGCGGGGCCGGCCGAGGACGTGGAAGAACGGCGCTCGGCGGGTAGGGAGGGAGCGTGCCTCGGGAGGAGACCCTGCACCGGTGCGTCGGCGGCCGGTACACGTTGCTCGAGCCCCTCGGCCGGGGTGGCATGGGGACGGTGTGGCGGGGCCACGACGAGCTGTTGCGCCGGGACGTCGCCGTGAAGCAGGTGGCCGTCCACGCGGGTGCTCCCGGCTCTCCCAGTGCCTCCGCGCGGGAACGGGTGATGCGGGAGGCGCAGGCGGCCGCCCGCCTCAGCCACCCGGCGTCGGTGACCGTCTACGACGTGCTCGAGGAGGACGGCAGCATCTACATCGTCATGGAGCTGCTGGTCGCCGACACCCTGGCCGGCGTCGTCGAGCGGGCAGGCCCGCTGGCGCCGGCCGACGCGGCGAGGCTTGGGGCCGAGCTGGCCGGGGTCCTCGACGCCGCCCACCGCCAGGGGATCGTCCACAGGGACGTCAAGCCGGGCAACGTCATGGTGCTGCCGTCCGGCGGGGTGAAGCTCACCGACTTCGGCATCGCCTCGGTGAAGGACGATCCGGCGCTCACCGCCACCGGGCAGGTGCTCGGCTCGCCGTCGTACATGGCCCCCGAGCAGGCCCTCGGGGAGCGCGCCGGCCCGGCCGCCGACTCGTGGGGCCTGGGCGCCACCCTGTACTTCGCGGTGGAGGGGCGACCGCCCTTCGAGCGCCCCGGCGCGCTCTCCACCCTCACCGCCGTCGTCAACGACGACCCCGCCCCCCCGCAGCTGGCGGGCCCGCTGGCGCCCGTGCTCCAGGGGCTCCTGGCCAAGGACCCGGGGGCACGGCCCACCCCTGCCGACGCCCGCCGGGCGTTGCGGGCCCTCGCCGAGCAGGTGTCGCGTCCGAGTGCGGCCCCCGTCGCCGAGCCGCCTCTCGCCCCGCCCGACGACCCGACTGCCACCGCCGTCATGGACGTCCCCCCGCCGCCGGTGCGGGCGGCACCGGCACCCCGGCACCCGCCACCGCAGGCCGTCCCACCACCTGCTCCCCCGCTGCCACCTCCTCC
>JALYMX010000419.1 GCA_030773495.1 Actinomycetota bacterium
GGTTCACGAGGACGCCGGCCAGCAGCACAGTGATGATGGCCAACACCACGGAGAACTGGGCCTGGCCCCGTTCACTCCGGGCGGGCCCCCATCGTTGCATCATGTGGTCTCCCTTGGTTCCGATGGGCCGGGCTGCACGGGGACGACCGACGACAGCGCGCGAAGGCGAGGCCGACACAACACCGCTGGTGGTCCCTGTGTGTTGAGAAGGACGGAGGGACCGACGGAAATATTCGGGAAACTTGCCCGACATGGCGCGCACACAGCGCGCCGCGAGCCCGAGCGCGCCACCGCCCCCGCGGCCAGCGGGGGCGGTGGGCTGAGCGCTGCTGTTCCGTGCTGGCGCCTGAAACGGCGCCAGCGCAACTACTGGCGGACCTTCTGCTTGACGAAGCTCACGATGGTCTCCGTCGGCGTGTGCACCTTGTGCACCTTGCGGACGTGTTCCGCGACCTTGCGGATCAACTCGTCCTCGCTACTGGCTCGTCCCTGCCAACGGCAGGCGTGGTCGGCATCCCTTCACCTGAACTGCGGCACGTGCTCCTCCTCGGGTTACTCGATGTGGAAATCGCTACGCCGCCGGGGGGCGGCGATGCGGACCTAGAACCGGGCGCCGGCCCGACCAGGCGCGCGCAGCGCACGCCGCGGCTTCTCGCCGGTGACCCCCGAGAGCGCGTTGGCGATGGCCGAGACCTCGTTGTGGATGTCGCGCACGACGGACCCGATGGGCTCGCACTGGGCGGCGATGGCCCGCACCCCGATGAGCACCGTGCCCACCGTGAAGCTCACCCTGTTCAGCAGGGCGGCGATGATGATGAGGTAGAGCGCCACCGCGCCCACCCCGAGGAACACTCCGATCAACGTGACGACCGTCTCCGGCCCCATGACGTTCTACCTTTCCTCGTCGCTTGTCGAATTCCTGCGCTCGCCCTGGCCCTACATCACCCGCTGCAGCGCACCCACGTAGCGGGTGGCGGCCTGGCGGGTGGCCCCGGCAAGCTCGCGGGTACGCACGAGCTTGGGGACGGAGTCGAGCGTGCCCGTCAAGGACACGCCATGGTCGAGGATGTCGTTGGCATAGGCCTCGATCTCCCGCGCCGGCCGGAGCACCCTGTTGAGCAGGATGAGCACCACCGGGACGACGACGAAGAGCAGGACCAAGTTGCCGATCCACCACAGCAGCACGGCTACCCCCGTTCTGGAATGAGTCGGCACCGCCGACGCCGGTATTGTATGTCGACAACCTATAGAGCGAAAGTCGCTATGACAAGCGATTCCGGGGAGGTCGCCTCATGATGCCCGATCCGGCGCCGCCCGTGGAGGGGAGCGATGCGACGACGCCGCCGTTGCCCCCCGGCGCCGGCGAGCCAGCGACGGAGCCGGCGCCACCGCCCCCGGACGATCCCCTCGCCCAGGCACTCTCCGCCCTCTCCGCCACGCGCGCCGAGGTCGAGCAGGAGTGGCGGGCGCGGGTCGAGACGCAGGCGTTGTTCAACCTGGTGCTGGAAGCCGTGCCCGACGCCGTGGTCCTCGTCGACGTCCGCGGCCGCGTCTCCGCGGCCAACGAGGCGGCCGGAGTGCTCGCCGGCAGGACGCCCAAGGAGCTGGTCGGAACCGGTGCCGCCGATCTGTTCGGGGAGGAGGTGCCGGCGTCGCCCTGGCAGTTGTTCGACAGGGCACCCAGCGGGCGCCTCGCCCTCGACGCGAGCGTGGCCGGTGCCGGCGGCCGCGTGCCGGTCACCGTCTCGTGCTCGCTCCTGCGCGACCTGGCCGGGCGGATCGTGGGCGCCGTCTACGCGGCTCGCGATCTGAGCGAGACCCGCCAGCTGGTGGCCCGCCTCGAGCAGGCGGAGGCCCGGTGGCGGCTCATCGCCCAGCTCGGCGACCTCCTCGGCCGCCAGCTCGACCCCCGCGAGTCGCTCGAGGAGACGTGCCGTTGGCTGAGCCGGTCCACCGGGGCCGGTGTGGCCATGGTGCTGGCCAAGGGCACCGAGGTGGAGCGGGTGGTGACGTGGCCACGGGAGGGGCCCGTCGCCGAACGCCTGGCCGCGCTCGTCCTCCGCCCGCTCGAGCCTGGGTCGTCACTGTACGCGGCGGTCCACGGCTCGCAGACACTGCACGCTCCCACCCTCGACCCCGACCTCCCGCTGCTCGACCGGGGAGGAGTCCCCGAGGGCATGGCGTCCGCCGCCGTGGTCCCGCTGGTCGCCAGGAACATGAACCTCGGCGCGTTGCTCGTGTTCAGCTCCGAGCCGGGAGGCATCCGCCAACGCGCCCTCGTCGAGCAGGCGGCGGGCCGGGTGGCCATGGCGGTGGCCAACAGCGAGCTGCGCCAGGTGGTCTCCCGGTTCGAGTCCGACGAGGAGGCGGCCCGGTTCCGCGAGGACCTCATGGCGGCGGTGTCCCACGACATGCAGACCCCCCTCGCCGTGCTGCTCGGGTCGATCCGGGCCCTCCAGGAGGGCGACGACCTGAGCCCCAAGGAGCGGGGCCGGCTGTACGAGCGCATGGGGCGCCGGGGGCTCCAGCTACGCCGCCTCGTCCAGCAGTTCCTCGACTACTCGAGGCTCGGCGCCGGCCGGCCGATCGTGGTGCGCCCCACGCTCACGGACCTCCGCTACGCCCTCACCCAGCTCGAGGCGGACGTCGCCGGCCGCCGGCCGGTCACCTTGGACATGCCGCGCGACCTGCCCGCCGCCTGGGTCGACCCCGACCGGTTCGACCAGGTTCTCGGCAACCTCGTCTCGAACGCCATGAAGTTCTCGCCGCCCGGGTCCCCGATCACCGTACGGGCGGCCGCCACCCCCACCACCGTCGAGGTGTCGGTGGCAGATCAGGGCGAGGGCATGACGCCGGCCGACCTGGCCAACGTGTTCGAGAAGTTCCACCGGGGGGCGGGTGCCGAGGGCATCCCCGGCACCGGGCTCGGCTTGTACGTCAGCCGAGCGGTGCTCGAGGCCCAGGGCGCGGAGCTCCGGGCGGCCAGCGAGATCGGCCGGGGGAGCGAGTTCACCGTCGTGCTCCCCCGCCAGCCGCCTCCGGGCGGCGACGGGCCCACCGACGTGCGGCTCCCGTTGCGCGGGCGCGAGCGCTGAGGGCGCCGGCCTCAGGTCGCCGTCTTGCGCCGCCAGTTGCCCTCGTACTCCGACAGCGCCTCGAACAGCTCAGCGAAGTTGGCCTTGCTGAGGGTCTGGACGTCGAGGGCGGCGGCCCGTGCCTCGAGCTCGGGCTGAAGGTAGGCCGAGTACAACAGGATCGGGCCGTCGAAGCCGCCCTTGCGCATGCGACGGGCCACCTCGATGCCCGACATCCCGGGCATGCGCTGGTCGAGGAGCACGATCCCGTCGGGCGCGTTGGACCAGCGGGCGAGGGCCGTCTCGCCGTCGGGCGCCTCCTCCACCGTCCACCCCCGCTGCTCGAGGAGGACCCACAGGGTGTGGCGCATGTCGTCGTCGTCCTCGACCACCAGCACCCGCCGGCGCTGGCGCTTCGACCGCCGCTCCTGGTGCACCAGCCCGCGGTAACGGTCGAGCAGGCCCCCAATGGCGCGGCGCTGGTTCACCAGGGCGGGTGCCGACTCCCGGAGCTGCTGCTCGCCCTCGCTCGTGATCCCGTAGACCCGCCGGGCCGGGCCGCGCGCCGGCGTGCCCCAGTGGGAGCTGACCAGGCCCTCGTCCTCCATCGACCGCAGGGAGCGGTAGAGGCCGCCGAAGTCCGGCACGTCGAAGCCGAGCTCGGCCAGCCGGCTCACCAGCTCGTAGCCGTGGCTCTCACGCTCCTTGAGCAACAGGAGGATGGCGGGGCGCAGCAGGCTCCTGGCCCTGAGGTCGTCGCTGCCTCCGCTCTCGCCCGCCTTCGACTGCTTGGCCACGGTGCTCCTTCCGGTGCTGCGGCGCCCCCGGCCGCGCCGGGCGGGCTGCACGCCCCCCGACGAAGCACTGCGGCCATTATGCCGCCGTCGACCCGCGCCGGTCCATGACTGCACGCGTCGCGCCGCGGGTACGAACACTGCCGCGGGGGGTAGGACCACGGTGTCCATCCCCATCAGGATCAAGGAGCTTCCATGTCCGACACAGACCCGATCGCTGAAAGCGCCCAGGGCGGGGGCGGGGGCGGCGCCGGCACCAGCCCCAGCCTGAACCCGAACAACGAGCGGGAGGCGGCGGCCAGCCCCGCCGACGCCGAGTTCGCCCAAGACCCGCACGAGCAGGCCGGCGGCGGCCAGCACGGCGGTTGAGCGGCACCGGCTCCCGGGGGGGCGGCGTCAGGCCTGTTCCAGCTCGCGCAGGGTGTCGATGGCCACGCGCTGCACCATCCCGGTGCCCGACTCCACCTCGAGGCGGGCGCTGCGATCGACGCCTCGGGCCACCCCCCGCGTCTCGCCCTTCGGCAGGAGCCTGATCTTGACCCGTTGGCCGATGAGCTGGCACCTGCCCTCGTAGCCGGCGGCGACGGCGTCGGGGCCGTCGGCCAGCGTCTCGCTGTTGCGGTCGAACGCCCGGAGCACGGCTTCGAGCAGCCGGTCCCGGCCCTCGGAGCCGAGCCCGAGGGCGGCGAGGTCGAGACGCACGCTGGCCACGGCACTGCGCACCTTCCCCGGCCCCAACTGGACCTCGACCTTCACCGACGCCAGTGTCGCCCCGCCGTCGGCATCGACGACGGCGTCGGGCCACCAGGTCGCCGCTGTCCTGCCCGACGCCTCCTCGGCGCCCTCGGCGGCGGCGAGCCCGGCCAGCAGCCACGTCGCGTCGGCCTGGTCCGGCGTGAGGGGGGGACGCAGCACGACGGCGAAGGACAGGGTGTCCTCGGGCGGCCGCGGCCACAGCTTGCCGAGACGCCCGAGCGGGCTCACCTCCCGCTCCGCCACCACCGTCGACCCCTCGGCGGCGTCACTCTGCCGCGCCCAGGCCAGGGCCAGGGCGCCGGCCGAGATGGCCATACGGTAGTGCCGGACGGTGCGTCCGAACCGCTCGCTCTCCTCCCCGGGGCCGACACCCCCGGCGCTGCCCGTCTCCATGCTCATCCGACGCTCGGCCTCGGTGTAAGGCGCTCCACCCGCCACTCGCCCTCGTGGTCGACGAGCTCGAGCGAGCCGACCGGAAGCCCCACCGGGCCGAGCGCCGGCGGCACCGGGGCGGTGAGCACGATGCGGGCCCGCCCAGGCTCGAGGTCCACGTCCGAGGAGTACTCCAACGTGTCGAGGTCGTTGCCGGCCAGGTCGGCCCTGAGGCCGCCCAGGAGGTCGGTGAGGAACTCGTCGGTCTCCGCCTGCCCCGCTGTGCCCTCCCGGAGTCGAGCCGCCAGTGCCTCGTCCATGCCGTGGTTGACGGCGACCCGCAGGACGACCTTGCGGCCCTCCGGCGCCAGCAGGTCCCAGATGCGCCGGTGCTCCCCCCAGGCGATGGCTTCGATGAAGGCCCGCGCGGTGGCGATGGCGTCCTCGGTGGTGGGAGCGGTTTCGGTCACGGGCGCTCCCATCCGATGGAGTACAAGAAGTCGCGCACGAAGACGCGCTGCGGGGCACCGAGGGCGGCGCCGATGGCGTCGTCGAGGGCTCGATCCGCCTCCTCGCGCTCGTCGTCCGGGAGCTGCTGGTGGGCGGCGAACCGGGCCCGCAGCGCCACTTCGAGGAGCTCGGTGGGCTGCTCCATCAAGAAGGCCAGCTCGGCCTCCATGATCAGCTGCGCCGAGTCGCGCCCCCAGCGCAGCGAGGCGGTGGCCAGCTCGGCCAGGGCGCGGGCCCGGCCGGGATCGGGGAGGGCGAGCAGCCGGGCCAGGCGCTCCCGGAGCAGTGCCGCCCGCTCGTCCTCGTCGGTGCCGGCCAACAGGGCCGTGAAGTGCTCGGCGCGGCTGGCGCCCCCGGCGTCGGGGGCCAGCTCCTGCTCGGCGCGCGAGAGGCTGGCGTAGGCCTGCTTCCAGGCGTCGGAATGGAGACGGGTGTCGAGCATGGCGACGCCGTCCTCGAAGCTGGCCAGGGCCCGACGCAGGTACTGCAGCCGGCTCTTCCCGCCCCGGCCCGGTTGCTGCGCCAAGACGTCGGCGATGCCGGCATAGGCGAGGCCGAGGTTGTGCTTGGCCAAGGCGTGCTGGTAGGGGAAGGCGAACCGGGTGAAGACGGTGAGGGACGCGCTGAACGCCTCCACCGCCTCCCGGAGCAGGCGGTCGCGCTCGTCGGGCCGCAGCGCGGCCAGGGCGCTGACCGCGGCGCCGATGCTGTGGTGGACCAGGCCGTAGTGGTACGGGGCCTCGTCGGCGTCGAGGTCGTCCTGGGCCTCGTCGTAGTCGGCCAGCGCCGCTTCCACGCCCTCGGCCGTGCCCATGGCGGCGTGCGCCTGGCCCCGGTTGTGCAGGGTGGCCACGCGGCCGCGCCGACCGTCGGGGGTGCCCGTGTCGAACAGCTCGGCGGCCACGTCGAAGGCCTCGACGGCGGCCTCGGGCTGGCCGAGCTCGGTACGGGCCAGACCGAGGTTGTTGAGGGCGGCGGCCCGCTCGTCGTCGCGCTCGCGGCCCTCCAGCAGGTCGGCGGCCTTCTCGAACAGCTCCACCGCCTTGCGCCGGTCGCCGAGGGCGCGGTGGCAGGCCCCCGCGGCGTTCAGCACCCGCGCGTGCTCGACGGGGTCGAAGCGGGGGTCGAAGATGGCGGCGGCCACGTCGAAGCAGGCGAGCGCCTTGCGCAGCAGCTCGCCCCGGCTCCCGACGGGGGACTCGGCGTACGCCAACCCGAGGCGGTAGGCCACCGCGGCGTGCTCGTAGGGGCGCAACGAGCGCGGCGTGG
>JALYMX010000420.1 GCA_030773495.1 Actinomycetota bacterium
GCTGTCGTAGACGCGGACACGCCCGTCGGCGGCCAGGCGGTCCATGGCGCGGCGGACGCGCTGGGGCATCTCGGAGCGCAGCCCCGACAGCGCCGCTCGGACCTCGGCCATGTCCGCTCCGACCTGGCGGTACACCGTGGACAGGTAGGGGGCTCCGTGGGCGTAGACGATGTGGCGGAACCAGCCGCCCGCCCCCACCGACCCGAGCTGGGCGGGGTCGCCGACGAACACGAGGACAGTGCTCGTCCGGGTAGCCCAGCGGGCCAGCTTCTCGGCGTCGCGGGTGGCGACCTGGGTGGCCTCGTCGACGACGACCACCGTGCCCTCGGGCCACACCTGGCGCGGGTCCTCGGCGGTCTCCAGGCGGGTCAGCCAGGCCCGCACCACCTGGGCCTCCACCTCCAGCCGCCGGCCCAGTTCCTCGGTCTGGGCGCCGCCGTTGGCGCAGCCCACCACGAGGTAGCCCTCGGCCTGCCATGCCGCCGCGGCCGCCCGCATGGCCTCGGTCTTGCCGGTGCCCGCCGGCCCCAGCACGCAGCGGATCAGGTCGCCGGAGGCGACCACGTCGCGCACGAGGTCGCGCTGCTCCTCGGAGAGCCGGGCGCCCGCTTCGCCCCGCTCCTGTCGGAGCTGGCGGTCAACGGCGGCGAGCGCCCGCTCGACGGCCGGGCCGTCGACCGCCACGCTGGGCTCGGCGCCGTGGTCCACCCGGCCATGGCGGTACAGCGTCTGCAGGTTGTCCTCCGACGCCAGGAGGCCCTCGGTGGTGAACACGGGGTCGGGGTCCTGACGGGTGCGGGAGCGGTCTCCGAGGCCGCAGAGGACCACGCGGCAGTCGGCAAGGAACCCCTCGGCGATGCCCCGGATTTCCATGGCCGAGAGCCGGTCCCCCGCCCATTGGGCGACGCCCTGGTGCACGTCGCGGGCCGTGAAGGTGTTCTGTCGGGCCGTGAGCCCGCAGGGGCCAACAAGCAGGTCCGCCAGCTCCGCCACGTTGCTCTCGGGCACCGGCTCCACGTCCCGCGCCGGCACGTCGACAAGGGCCAGCACAGCCTCCGGGCTCCAGCCGATCTCGGCGAGCTTGCGCGCTTGGAGGGCGCGCATCTCGACGTCGGCGAAGACGGTCTTGGGGGGCCGGCTGCGGCGCTGGGCGGCATCCTCGGTAGCGCCGTCGGCCTGGTGGCCGTCCTCCACCAGCTGCGCGAACTCCTCAACGACCTGGTCGTGACGGCTGGACAGGGCGTGGAGCAGCTCCGGGGGGAAACCGGCGATCTCGGCTACTCCGTTGCGGACGGTGTTCCACTCGACGCCCCAGCGGGCGGCGAGGTCGTGGCGGAGCTGGGCGGCGCCGACGAAGCCTGCCGTCCTCACGTGGCGCAACAGGGCTCCGGAGTCCAACGCCCGCCACTCGACCCGCGGTTGGCCGTCCGGCCCCGTGACCGGCCGGCCGTCGACGTCGCGCACGACCACCCTGACGGCATTCGGGACCAGGTTGTGGACGTGGAGGTGGGCCTCGTTGGCTCGGGAGACGTCGTGCACGTAGGAGACGACCGCCAAGCCGTCCCCCGGCTGGTTGCGCCCGTCCACCATCCCGTAGCAGCCGTGGGATTCGAGGTAGGCGATGGTGGCGTCCACCGCGGCGTCGAAGGCGGCGGCGATGTCGGCGCGCACGCGCTTGTCGCCCACGGCCCACAGCAGCGACACGCTCTTGGGGGCGGCGCACACGATGTCGTAGCCCATCACGGTCTCGGGCACGACGCGCTCGGCCATGTACCGCTCGACCTCGCCCCGGCGCACCCGCCACTCACCCGACTCGGAGTCCTTGTCGGCCAGGAGAAAGTCCTTGTCCGCCCCCGGCCATGGAGCGGTCACGGGAGCGCCGGTGAGGAACTCGACCAGGCGCCGGCCGATGCGGGGGTCCACCTCGTTCGAAGGGGTGGGCACCGTGAACCGGGTCTGGGGCTGGTGCTCGGCCAGTCGGCGGAGGCGGCTCGGGTCGACGCCGGCCAGGAACGCCGCTTCGGGGATGGTGAGCAGCTCGTCGGGGTGGCCGTGGCGGGCCACCGGGCGGCTCCCCTTCGGCACCTCCGGTGCCCGGCCCGAGGACCCCCTGGCGTCGGTCAGGGGTCGCCCGGTGAGCGGGTGACGGCCCACGAGGGCCTCGACCAACTGCTCGCCGTCCACCGCCCCGACGAAGCCGAGGGCGGCCGCCCCGGCGCCCCGGGCTCGGCCCCGGGAGCGCCCGTCCGGGCCGGCTTCGTAGTAGGCCGTCAGATCCGCCAGCGGGGCCTTCTGGTGGACACCTCCAGTTCCACCGTCGGGCCCGTCGGCGCCGCCGAACTCGCCGGCTGGAGCGCCGAGGTCGCCTCCGCCCGCGCCCGGCTGGTGCCCCGCTCCGGTGCCCTCCAGGTACTCCCGGATTCGGTTGCCCGCGCCCCGCAATCCCCCGGCGTCCGCGCCCCGGAGCCCGAGCACCCGGATCTTGGCGATCACCGCCTCCCGTCCTCGCGCGCAGCCCCCGACGTCCCAACCCCAGACGCCGCGAAGTGACCATCGCCAGCCGCGCCCGTGGAGTCGACGGCGTCCACCTGGGGTGCCGGTCGCGCGGGCGTTCCGCTCGTGGACCCTCGGCCTGCGCCGGCGTGATTGCGGCGGTCGAGGAAGGTCACCGTGGACGCCTTCACCAGCCACCGCTGACGACGCTCACCGGCCTGGTCCGTCCACTCCCGGTACGCCAGGGAACCGACGACCGCGACGTGCCGGCCGCGCTCGAGATGGGCGGCGCACGTCCCCGCCAAGTGGCCCCACGTCTCGACGTCCACCCACACCCGCCGTGAGTCGTCAGAGCCGATGCGGAAGGTGGTCAACACCCCTTTCCCCGTCTCCTTGCGGGCCGGGTCGCCCGTCAGCCGACCGGTCATCGCCACCACGTTCATGGACGCCTCCAAGTCTCTGTCGCGCCTGGCGCGGAACCCCTCGTCAGTGAGGGTTCGGGCGACGGCGCAGCACGAGTCGGAAGCGTCGGGCGGCCAGCGGGAAGAGGGCGCTGACCAGCCCCGGTGACGTTCCCGGTGACGTCTTACTGCGGCTTTCAGGGAAGGTGATCCGATAACGGTGTATTCGGGTGACTCTCGTGTCCTAGCAGATCACGCTTCGTGTGATCTGCCAATGTGCTCTGCTCGACGACCCTCCGCCCACCCTCGTACCGTCCCGCTTTGGTCCCGCTCGCCGTGGCTGAACCGAAACGCGTCCCCTCGACACACACTGCCGGCCCTCCTGCAACCCGCCCTTCACCCATCGGACTCACCGTCAAACCGACGCCGAACGCCTTCCGCGCTTCCGAACGCTCGGGTGTCAGTCACGTCGACCCGTCGGGTGCCCACGAGGCGCGCAAGAAGATGCGCGGGAGGGCGAGGTCGTGGAGCGTGAAGACTGCAGGGCGCGCGAAGTCAGGGGGGCCTCGCTCCCTCGAAGGCGAGGTCGAAGGCGTGCCCGGCCCAACCGTCGCATCGGCGACGCCAGCGACGTGGCGCGGCGCGTCAACTGCGCTCCAGCGCCAGCACGGCGTCACAAGCTCAGTCGAGTGCTCGTCTCAAGCACGTTGGCGCCCGGCGAGCAGATCGGCGGCGTAGGTGGACCCGGGGGCGGGGCCCCTGCGGAGACGTGTAAGGAGGCGACGCGGTCCGTACTGCTGGGGACCGGCGCCGGCGACGCGGCGGCCCCCACGGCGCGAAGCGCGGCGC
>JALYMX010000421.1 GCA_030773495.1 Actinomycetota bacterium
CGGGCGCAGGGCCCGGGCCAGCGGGTGGCGGGCGCAGCGGTCCACCAGGTCGGCCCGGCCGGCGATCACGCCGGCCTGGGGGCCGCCGAGGAGCTTGTCACCCGAGAAGGTGACCAGGGCGGCGCCCTGGGCGAGGGTCTGGCGCACCGCCGGCTCGTCGGCCAGCCAGCGCGGGGGGCCCGAGGCCAGCCACGGCGTGGCCGCGTCGAGGAGCCCCGACCCGATGTCAGCCACCACGGGCACGCCGAGGGACGCCAGCGAGGCCACGCCGACCGACTCCGTGAACCCCACGATGCGGTAGTTGGACTGGTGGACCTTGAGCAGCAGGGCAGGATCGGCGGCGGCGACGGCGTCCGCGTAGTCCTGGCGGCGGGTGCGGTTCGTGGTGCCCACCTCGACGAGCCGGGCCCCGGACTGCTCCATCACCTCGGGCACCCGGAACCCCCCGCCGATCTCGACGAGCTCCCCCCGGCTCACGACCACGGCGCGGTCGCGGGCCAGGGTGGCCAGGACCAGCAGCACGGCCGCTGCGCAATTGTTGACCACGAGGGCGCGGTCGGCGCCGGCGGCGCGGGCCAGGAGGGCGGCGGCGTGGTTGCGGCGCGACCCCCGCCGCCCCGAGTCGAGGTCGAACTCGAGGTTGGAGTAGCGAGCCTCGACCGAGGCGGCGACCGGGGCCCGACCCAGGTTGGTGTGCAGGAGCACGCCGGTGGCGTTGACCACGGGTCGCAGGAGCGAGCGGGAGACGGCCTCGGCGCGGGCCCGGGCCGAGGCGGGGTCGCCGGCCGCCACCGCCTCGCGCGCGGCGTCGACCAGGAGCGGGTGGGGCAGCCCCACGTCGGCGATGTCCCTGGCGAGGGCGTCGACGGACGGTGGGCGCACGGGTCCAGCCTACGGGCCGGGGCCTTCCTCGGCGGGCGCCCGTGCGAGGATGGAAGCATGCTCGAGCGGCTGGGGCGCGCGGTGACGCTGGTGTTCGTCTGCTCGCTCGTCGTGCCCGTCGCCGTGGCCGTCACCGTGCTGGCCACGTTCCTCTTCGCCCCTCTCCCCGCCGCGCTCCCCGATCCCCGCCCCACGGTGGCCAGCCGCATCAGCCGCGTGTACGCCATCGACGCCAGCGGCAACCGCCAGGAGATCGGCGCCTTCCGGGAGTTCGAGCAGAACACGCCGGTGAAGCGGGGGGACATCCCCCAGGTGCTGAAGCACGCGGTGATCGCCGCCGAGGACAAGGGCTTCTACGACCACGGGGGCATCGACCCCCGGGGCAGCTTCCGCGCCCTGTGGGCCGACCTGCGCAAGAAGGAGCTGGTGCAGGGCGGGTCCACCATCACCCAGCAGTACGTGAAGAACGCCTACGTCGGCCAGGAGCGCACTTTCGTGCGAAAGATCAGGGAGGCCATCCTGGCCAGCCAGCTGGACCGCCAGGTGGACAAGGAGGAGATCCTCTTCCAGTACCTGTCCAACATCTACCTCGGCGAGGGGATCTACGGCGTCGGCGCCGCCGCCGAGAGCTACTTCCGCAAGCCGGTGGCCGCGCTCACCGTCTCCGAGGCGGCCATGATCGCCGGCCTGATCCCCGCCCCCAGCCGCTACGAGCCCCGGGGCAACCCCGCGCTCGCCGAGTCGAAGCGCCAGCTGGTGCTGCGCAAGATGGCGGAGGAGGGCTACATCTCCCCGGCCGAGCGCGACCGGGCCATGGGCGAGCAGGTGTGGCTGGCCTCGCAGGGAGCAGCCCCCGGGCCGGCCACCGTCGTCCACCCGCCGCCGCAGCAGAACACCCAGTTCCCCTTCTTCGTCGACTACGTGCGGCGCCACCTCGAGCTGCGCTACGGGCCGGCCCGGGTGTTCCGCGGCGGCCTGGAGATCACCGTCACCATGGACCCCGAGCTGCAGGCCCACGCCGAGGCCACCGTGGCCGACACCCTCAGCGGTACCAAGCCGCCGCTCGAGATGTCGCTCGTGGCTGTGGAGCCGCCCACCGGGTACGTGAAGGCGCTGGTGGGCGGGCGCGACTTCGCCACCTCGCAGGTCAACCTGGCGCTCGGCGGGTGCCCGCGGCGGCCGGCCGACCCGAAGGTGAAGGTCGAGGTGGAGGCGGCCTGCTGGTCGAACCCGGCGGTCAACGGCGGGGGGCTCGGCCGCCAGCCCGGGTCGGCCTTCAAGCCCTTCGTGTTGGCCGCCGCCCTGTCGCGCGGCTTCTTGCCCACCAAGGTGTACCCCGCCCCCAGCACGTTCCGCATCCCCGACTGCCGGGTCACCCCCGCGAACAAGTGCACGATCTCGAACAACGAGGGCGGCAGCGGCGGGAGCACCAACCTCCACCAGGCCACCGTCCGCTCCATCAACACCGTGTACGCCCAGCTCGTCCGCGACGTGGGGTGCAAGGAGGCGGCCCAGACCACCCGTGACCTGGGGATCACCTCGGCGTGGTACAGCCCCCAGTTCCACACCTGCAGCGGCACCTACGCCCTGGGTGTCGTCGACGTGTCGCCGCTCGAGATGGCGTCGGCGTTCGGGGTGTTCGCGGCCAGGGGCGAGCGGGCTCCTCCCACCCCCGTGCTCGAGGTGGCCGAGCGCACGATCGACGGCCGGCGCCGGGTGCTGGAGGACAACACCCGGCCCCAGCGCGAAACGGTGCTCGACCCCATCGTCGCTGACGCCGTCAACGAGATCCTCGAGGGCGTGGTCACCGGTGGCACCGGCCGCTCGGCCGACATCGGCCGTCCGGCCGCCGGCAAGACCGGCACCGCCCAGAACTTCACCAACGCCTGGTTCGTGGGCTACACGCCGACGCTCTCCACGTCGGTGTGGATGGGCTACAGCAACGACCAGAAGACGCCGCTGCGGGGGATCAAGGGCGTCGACAAGGTGTTCGGCGGCACCTTCCCGGCCCGCACGTGGCAGCGGTTCATGCGCAAGGCGGTGGCCGACGTGCCGGTGACGCGGTTCTCCGACGCGCCGCCGATCAAGAACCTGGCCGAGGCCCTCCGCCGTGACGCCCGGGGCGGCTTCGACCCGGGCGACCGGCGCGCCGTCCCCCGGCCGGACGCCGGCGGTCCCTACCTGGTCGAGCCGCGGCTGCCGCCGCCCCAGGCCCCCACCACCACGACGACGGCCCCGGCCGGCGCCCCCC